>SLAK01000397.1 GCA_007126855.1 Dehalococcoidia bacterium
CCAGGCAGAGGAGGACGAAGGGAGCAGCGCGAACGAGTTGCGCCGGCGTCGATGGGTAGCCAACCGATGCGGGCATCCTTGCCAGGAACTCCCGGCGGGACCGCCAGGTTCGGATCAGCACGCGGTGTCCCTCTGTGTGGAAATGCTGCCCGGCGCCCTCCGGGACGCGCACACTTTAGAGCGCGCGCCCGCAGATGTCACGCTTTGGCCACGGGGCGTGCCCGCAAGCCCCGAGACGGTGTTGGGAGGGCGCGCACCGGGGCCGCTTCAGCTTCGGTGGATGAAGGCGTCGACGGTGTCGAAGTACTGGTCCTGGCCGAGCCAGAGGATGTCGTTGTGCCCGGCCCCTGGGATGACCTGAAGCTCGCGCTCCGTGCCCTCGAGCATGTCGTAGAGCTCGGCAGCGTGGGATACGGGGATGAGCTCGTCGTATTCGCCATGAATGATGAGCACCGGCAGCCGGATGGAGCGGACCTTGGCTTCGTGCGCCTCGACAAGCGCGCCGCCTTCGCCCTGTTCGGGGTCGGCGCCGATCATCGCGATGAGCCTGCGCAGGTTGGCAGCGCCGCTTTCGATGATGAGCCCTTCGAGGCGTTTCGGAAGGTGGGCCGCGATCTCGAGCGCCGGGTGGCTTCCGAGGCTCCTGCCCATGATGAAGCGCGGACCCGTGAAGCCCTGTTCATCGAGAATGCGGTGGAAGGTATGGGCCACGGGGTGAGCGTCCGCCACAAGCGAGCTGAAGCTGGGACGGCCACCACTGGCGCCATAGCCGCGGAACTCGGCAACGAACAGGTTTGCCCCCACCTCGCGGTAGAGCGGCGCGATGCCGTCGTGGTCGGCGGCGACTTCGCCGTTGCCGTGGAAGTAGAGGATGGTAGCCGCCGCGGGGTCATGCGCATAGAAGCGCGCGCCCACGGAGATGCCCGGCTCCACTTCGACCAGGTGGTCGGTGGCGCCCGGAGGCGGGTGACCATGGTCGGGCCGCGGGAAGAAGATGAACCCGGCTGCGCCGGAACGGTCGATGAGTGCGTAGTCGGGCGAGGGGTCGGCAGCCATTGGGCCAATACCCTACAGGAGGGTATGCCCCGGCAACAGTGCTGAGCGGGGTCAGGTTGGGCCGGACGCAGCCTGAGCGCCCTCCTGGGGCTCTTCCGGCGCTTCGCCTGCCTGGGGCTCGTCGCCCGTGCCCACGTCGTCTTCACGCGTGAGTTCGCGGAGGAGGACGGAGATAACAGCAATGAGCGGCGTGATGAACATGGCGCCGAGGATGCCAGCAATGCCGGCAGCTCCAGTGATGCCGAGAAGGACGACGATGGGGTGGAGGTTGACCGAGTGCCCAAAGACAACGGGTTCGATGACATTGCTTTCGAATTGCTGGACGAAGAGGACGATGCCAAGCATCCACAGGGCAGTGACTGGCCCACCGTCTGCGAGAGCAATGAGGACGGCGACGGCCCCGGCAACGGTGGCGCCGACTATGGGGATGAAGGCCAGGATGAAGGTGAGGACGCCGATCGGAATGGCAAGCGGCACGCCCAGGACATAGGCGCCAAGGCCAATGCCGATGCCATCGATGACAGCGACAACGGCCATTGCCCGGAGGTATCCGCCCAGGGTGCCCCAGGCGCGGTCTCCGGCGCGCAACACCTTCTCGTGCTCCGTCGCAGGAAGGCGATGGACGAGCCAGGCCCACATTCGATCGCCATCTTTGAGGAAGTAGAAGGTGAGCACAGCGGCGAGGAGGACGCCTATGGTCGCCTCGATGACAACGGGAACACCGGCGAGGGCGCCTTCGGCCAGGCGATCGAGGGCGATATCCTGGGCGGACTCGACGGCGTTGCGGATATCGTCGACCTGGTCGGAGCCGAGGCCGATCGGCCCTTCCTCCAGCCAGTCATAGATGTCCTCGTAGGCCGTTTCGACACTTGCGACCAGGTCATCCCATTCGTCGACGACGGGCGGAATGATGGCGAGAAAGAGCACGCCAATGCACAGGAGTCCAAAGAGCACCGCCAGAAGGCTGGCCAGTGTGTTTGGAATGCGCGAACCGACAAGAAAGCGTTTGACCGGGAGCAAGGCGGTGCAGAGGAACAGGGCAAAAACGGAGGGAATGACGATGATGGTGATGTGGGTAAGGAGCCAGAGGCCGACGCCAATGGCGATGATGATGACGAGGCCGCGCCAGGAAACCGACGCGATGCGGTCGAGGCGCGAAAACCAGCGCGGTTCTTCCTGAGTCATGCGCGCTCCGTCAACACCGTCATGTGGCGGCCCATGGAAGGATCGTAGCGTGGAGACGGTACCGTGGGCGACCAGCGGCGGTCTTCACGGTGGGTTGAACCCACGGGGAGAAAGGACAACGCTGGTGAGAGGATTATGTACGTCACCGGAGGGGGCCCGGCATGACTCATCAGAAGCGATTGGCGATCCTGGTCGGCGGCGGGCCCGCGCCCGGGATCAACTCAGTGATCAGTGCGGCGACGATCCGGGCGGTGCTCCAGGGGGTCGAAGTGCTGGGTATCGAGGACGGCTTTGAGTGGCTGATGCAGGGAAACATCGACCATGTGCGCGAGCTGACCATCGACGACGTGAGCCGGATCCACTTCCGGGGCGGGTCGCACATCGGCATTTCGCGGGCGAACCCAACGAAGGAAGCCGGCGACCTTGAGCGCACGATCCTTTCGCTGCTGCGGCTGAACGTGTCACACCTGATCACCATTGGCGGAGACGACACGGCCTATTCGGTGCTGAAGCTCGATGAGGTGGCGGACGGACGTATCCACATTGTGCATGTGCCAAAGACGATCGATAACGATCTGCACCTGCCGCCATATGTAGACACATTTGGCTACCAGACAGCGCGGCACATCGGCGTGGAGATCGTGAAGAACCTGATGGTGGATGCGCGGACGACGTCCCGCTGGTACTTCGTCATCGCGATGGGCCGCCAGGCGGGGCACCTGGCACTGGGCATTGGCAAGTCTGCCGGGTCGACGCTGACGCTGATCCCCGAGGAGTGGCCAGCTACGCCAATCTCGCTGAAGACCGTGGTGGACACACTCGTGGGGGCCATCATCAAGCGGCTGGCACACGGCCGGCGGGACGGAGTGGCGGTCCTCGCGGAGGGGCTCACGCTGAACATCGATCCGGCGGACCTGGCTGAGATCGAGGAAGTCGAGCGGGACGCGCACGGAAACGTGCGCATCGCGGAGATCAACCTCGGCGAAATCCTGAAGTCGCAGGTGCAGAAGCGACTGAAGGAATGGGGGATGCATGCCACTATCGTGGCCAAAAACATTGGCTACGAGCTTCGGTGCGCGGATCCAGTGCCCTATGACCTGGAGTACACGCGCGACCTTGGCTATTGCGCGACGAAGTACCTGCTTTCCGGTGGCGCGGCAGCGATGATTTCGGTGCAGGGGGGACAGTTCGTGCCGGTGCCATTCCGGGAGTTTGTTGACCCGGAGACGGGGCGGGCGAAGGTACGATACGTGGATATCCTGTCGACACGGTACGCGATCGCGCGCCGCTACATGATCCGGCTGCGGCGCGACGACTTCGAGGACCCGCATGAGCTGGCACGGTTCGCGGCAACGTGCGGGATCAGCGTGCAGGAGTTCCGGCAGCAATTTGAGTACCTGATCGAGACGGAGCCGCCCCCCCTGGAGCTGGAGCCAGCTGTGCCGGTGGATCCAAGCGAAGAGGCGAAGATGAAGGAGACGGCCACAGGCGCGTAACGAGGCCGCACCGGGCGGGCGCTCTGGACCGCGAGCAAGGTTCAGCCAGGCAAGCGGAGCGTTCGCCCAGAGTAGTGACGAGCCGTAGACTCACGATGAAGACAGGCAGGTTTGGACAACATGATTTCTAGCATTGTGCTTGCTGCCGGCGCTTCGACGCGTATGGGCGAGCCGAAGGCGCTGCTCGACTGGGGCGGGGAGCCGTTGATTTGCTATCAGGTGAACCAGCTTGCGGAAGCGGGCGTGGACGAAGTGGTGGCGGTGCTGGGATACCGGGCGGACGACATTAGCCGGATGATGCGGCAGTTGCACTGCCGCATCATGCTGAATGCGCGGTACCAGATGGGGCGGGCAGGTTCCCTGCGCATCGGGGCGAAGGCGGTGAACCGCGACGCCGACACCATCGTCATCACGAACGTTGACCAGCCCCGTCCAGCCTCGCTGATCCGGGCGCTGCTGGACGCACACGCCGATGGTGACTGGCTGGCGACGCGCCCGGCGTACGAAGGCCAGGGTGGGCACCCGATCATCGTCTCGGGCAAGCTGCGGGGCGAACTGCTAGCAGCGACCGACGAGCAGGAGGGGCTGCGCGGGATCCTGCGCGAGCACGCCAACCAGGTGCAGACGATCCCCTGGGACGAGAGCTGCGTGCTGGACCTGAACACACGAGAAGACTACGAACGGGCACGGCCGCAGATAGCATCTGCCTGAGCGCGGAGTACGCGTATGGGCATCCGGCCACGCGCGGTGATCTTCGACCTGGATGCGGCGGTTATCGATAGCCGCCCGGCATGGCGCTACGCGCTGGAAGAAGCGGTCGCGATGGTCACCGGCGAGCGCATCGACGCGGACCCGCTGGCCGAGGAATACCGCGGGCGGCCTTGGGGCCACGCGATATCTATCGTTGTGCACGAGCGCGCCGGCCAGGTGCGCTGCGCGGAGCTTTGCGAGCAGTACTACCGGCGGAGCGCGCTGAAGCGGTTGCTGGTGTTCGAGGGGATCGGGATGGCGCTGGACCAGCTTCGCGGGGAGGGTATCGCGATGGGCGCGGTAAGCCGGGAGAGGCACCGCGACGCGATGCGGCAGATCGAATCGACGGGGGTCGACCGCTTCTTCACGGTGCTTTCGCCAACAAACGAAGGGCCATGGGATCCCGGCGAGCGTTTCCTGGAATGCGTGGAGTACCTCGAATTCGACCAGGAAGACACGGTCTACGTGTCTCCGGACGATTACGACCTGTCGCGCGTAAGCACAACGGGCGCGGTTACGCTGCGGGCGGGCTGGGCAATTGACCGCGAACGCGGGGACGAGTCGCTGACCCATCCTTCGCAGGTGTGGGCGGCGATCTGCAGGTTAAGGCGCGATTGATAGGGGATCGATAGAGCCGGATGCATCGGTCCGCGTGCGGCATATCACGGGTCGCCACAGCGGAACCCGGAGGGGCGATCTGGGCCGCGGAAGTTCCACAATCGGCTATGTAGAGCCCGCGGAGGCGGTTGGCCGGGCGCCAGGGGCGGCCGGGTTTCAAGCTCCAAAGGGTTTCCCGCGCGCCGTAAGGCGGGGTAGATTGGATGAACCGTGCAAACACTCACGACGGGGAGCATCCTGTGACAACAAAAATTGGCATCAACGGCTTTGGCCGCATTGGGCGGCTGACGCTTCGTTCTATCGTCGACCGGAACGCTGGCGACCTGGAAGTCGTGGCGATCAATGACCTGGTGGAGCCGGCGGTCAACGCGAACCTGCTGAAATACGACAGCAACTACGGCACATGGGGCCACGATGTCCGCGCGACGGACAACGGGATCATGGTTGATGGCAAGGAGATACGCGTTACCGCCGAGCGCGACCCGGCCAACATCCCGTGGGCTGAGGCGGGTGTCGACATCGTTATCGAATCAACGGGTTTCTTCACCGACGCGCAGCAGGCGTCGAATCACCGTGGGAACGGGGTGAAGAAGGTGGTCATCAGCGCGCCGGCCAAGAACGAAGATGTGACGGTGGTGCTTGGCGTCAACGAAGACCGCTATGACCCGTCGCAGCACCATGTGATTTCGAACGCGAGCTGCACGACGAACGGCCTGGCCCCGATCGTCAAGGTGCTGGTGGACAACCTCGGCATCCAGAAGGGCCAGATGACCACCATCCACAGCTACACGAACTCGCAGAAGATCCTGGACCAGGCTGGCGGCAAGGACATGCGCGAAATGCGCGCGGGCGGGCTGAACATCGTGCCGACGTCGACCGGTGCGGCTCGCGCGCTGCGCCTCGTCATCCCGGAAGTCGAAGGCAAGCTGGATGGCCTGGCCTACCGGGTGCCGACGCCGACTGTGTCGATCGTCGAGGTGGTTGCCCTGACGGAGCGGGAGACTACGGCGGAAGCGCTGAACGACATCGTCCGGGAGACTGCGGCGGAAAAGATGAAAGGCATCCTGGGTCTGACGATGGACCCGGTGGTTTCGATGGACTTGAAGGGCGATGAGCGGTCGAGCATCGTTGACGGGCAATCGACGAAGGTGGTCAGCGGGAACCTGGTGAAGCTGGCGGCGTGGTACGACAACGAATGGGGTTATGCCTGCCGGCTCGGCGACCTCTGTGCATACATAGCGAAAAAGGGACTCTAAACGCGTGCTGCCGCGGTGCAGCGGGAAGTAAGCAGGAGTCGTATCCTCTAGGCCGTTAGTCTCAGTGAGGCGCCAGCACGTGGCGCCTCACGCGGCGCATGGGGGATGGCTTGGCCGAGACGCCAGCAGACCGCGAGGCACCAGCGCGCGAGTGGACCCGTACCCCGGTTGCAGTCCTATCGGGCCTGCTCCGCTGGGAGGTGGGCCTGCTGGGCGTGCTGCTTATCGGTGCGCTGCTGCGCTTCCATGGCCTGGGGTGGGACCAGCACCCGGATGCAGCGTACCCGCTGCAGATGCACCCGGACGAGCGGTTCCTGTCCATCGTCTCGAGCGGGGCGGACTGGCCGTCTTCGGTGGGCGAATACTTTGACACCGACGCCAGCCCGCTGAACCCGTACAACGTCGAGGGCGTCAACTCCTACGTCTACGGCACCTTCCCCTTGTTCTTGCAGAAGGGCATCGCCACGGCCGCCGACCGCGGCCTTTTCGCGCCGCTCGAATGGGCCGGGGTGGTGGTGCCGGAAGGCGACCCGCCCGGCGCCGGGAATTCCTATAACCAGGCAGTGGTCTGGGGCCGGCTGCTCACGGCAACCACGGATACGCTGACGATCCTGCTGGTCTTCGCGCTGGGTGCGGTGCTGTTCAGCCGTCCGGTAGGCTTACTGGCCGCGTTGGGCTACGCGCTGGCGGTGCTACCGACGCAGCTGGCGCACTTCTTCACGATGGACCCCTACGTCACCTTCTTCGCGGCGGCGACGGTGCTCACCTCCGTGCTGGCGGTGACGGCATCGGGCTGGCAGCGATCGCTGGTGTGGGCGCTGCTCACAGGCGTTGGGCTTGGGCTGCTGCTGGCGAGCAAGCCGAGCGCGCTCATCCTGGTGCCGGTGCCGGTCGCGGCCTATGCGGTGCGGATCGCGTTGCGGGACCTGCCGCGGCTGGGCCTGCGATGGCGCGGCGAGCGGCCACGCATTCGCGGCACCTGGGCGGGGGACATCGCCTGGCTGTCGCTGGCGTTGATCGTGGGCGCGGTGGTCTTCCGGATAGCGCAGCCCTACGCTTTTGTCGCGCCGGATTTTGGCAGCGGGCCGGTGGACTTTGTGCGCGGGCTGGTGAACCTCTTCGATATTAGCCCGGCATGGCGCGCGGACCTCGAGCGGGAAGTGGACTTCCAGGACGGCAACGTCGGCTTCCCCCCGTTTATCCAGTTCGCGGACTACGTGCCGTTTGTGACGCCGTTGCAGCACATGGTGCTGTGGGGGATGGGCCCACTGCTGGGGTTGAGCGGGATTGCCGCGACCATTGGTGCGGCGGTGATGATGTTCCGCCGGCGCGAGCTCGTGTTCCTGATGCCGCTGACGCTGGCAGTGATCATCCTTGGCTTCCACGGCCCGCGCTTCGTGGCGTTCATGCGCTACTTCCAGCCGATGTACCCGGTGCTGTTCCTGTTCGCGGGGTGGGCCGCTCTCGAGCTGTGGCGAATGGCACGCGGATTGGACCCCTATGCACCGGTGCCACGACAGGCGCGAACGTTCGGGCGATGGGTGCGACTGCCGGCGGGCCTGCTCCGCGGCTTTCATCTGCGATGGGCTATAGCGACGGCGGTAACGGTCGTGATGCTGGCGACGGCATGGTGGGCACTGGCCTTCCAGAACGTCTACCGGGAGGAGCACCCGCGAATCCAGGCCAGCGAATGGATCTACGAGAACGTGCCTCCAGGCTCGGCGATCACGGGTGAGCTGTGGGACGACACCGTGCCGTACAACCTGCCGGGACAATCGGCCGGCCAGTACCGCTTCGTGATGCTGGACCTCTACCGGACCGATTCGCTGGAGAAGGTCCGGGACCTGGTTTTCGGTCCCCCGGACACCGAGGGCGAAGGGCTGGAAGGCGCGGATTATGTCGCGGTCACGTCGAACCGTATCCGCGATTCGGTGCCGAAGCTGGAGCGCTCCTACCCGGCGACCATCCGCTACTACGAATTACTGGAGTCGGGCGAGCTGGGATTCGAGCGTGTCGCCACCTTTGAGGTGCGGCCTTCCTTCCTGGGCATCGCGGTCGATGACCGGGGCGCCGAGGAGGCTTTCACGGTCTACGACCATCCCGAGGTCTGGATCTTCGAGAAGAC
>SLAK01000363.1 GCA_007126855.1 Dehalococcoidia bacterium
CGTTCTGGGCGATGTACTCCTTGAGGATGTCGTTCTGCAGCGTGCCGGCGAGCTGCGCGCGCGGGATGCCCTTGCGCTCAGCGGCGGCGATGAAGAGCGCCCAGACCACCGGCGCCGGGCTGTTAATCGTCATCGAGGTCGTGATCTTGTCCAGCGGGATGTCACTCAGCAGGATCTCCATGTCGTCGATCGAGTCCACCGCGACCCCGCAGGAGCCGAACTCGCCCTCGGCCCAGGGCTCGTCGTGGTCATAGCCCATCAGCGTGGGCATGTCGAAGGCGATCGAGAGCCCGTTGTTGCCGGCGGCCAGCAGGTCCTTGTAGCGCTGGTTCGTCTCCTCCACCGAGCCAAAGCCGCTGAACATGCGGATGGTCCAGGGCTTGCCGCGGTAGCCGGTCTTGTGGATGCCACGCGTGTAGGGGTAGTTGCCGGGCAGGTTGATGTCGCGCTCGTAGTCCAGGTCTTCGATGTCGGTCGGGTCGTAGAGCCGCTCGATCGGCCGGCTGGAGACCGTCATGAAGGGCCCGGCCTTTTCGCTGCCCTCCTGCATCACGGCCTCGTCGTATTCCTTGCGCAGCTCCCGCGCGCGCTCCCGGTCAATCTGCATCCTGCGCCTCCTCGGTGGTTCGCCTTCGTGGTGCGTACCAGTGTAATGGCTTTGGCCGGCTTCCCGCGCGTTTACGCAGACCGGACTGGCGTTGCGCCGGCCCGCCCATGTTGGAGTTACCATAAGGCAAGCAATATTGATGCGGGTGTGCGCCATGCGCTGGTTTGACTGGATCCGCCCCGACCGCTGCGAAATCCCCGGCTGTGACCAGCAACCGCAGCAAAGCAGCTACCTGGGCGGCGCCCGCCTCTGGCTCTGCGACCGGCACGCGGAAGAACTCGGGGCCCGGCCGCTCATCAAGACCGGTGGGCGCAAGAAGCCCGCGTAAACCACATTCGCCCGGGTGATAGCGCCCGCATGGCTGTGCTATGCTCCGCGTCCACAACGCGGGCCTTCAGGCCCGGGAGGTGCAGGTTTCGTGAAAGTGCGATCCCTCGGCCATGTCGTCGTCAAAGTACGTAACCAGCAGCGCGCCGAAGAGTTCTACAACGGCGTGCTCGGCATCCCTATAGCCGCCCGGCACGACGGGATGAACATGACCTTTTTCACCCTGGGCAACCACCATGACCTGGCCGTCATCGCCACCGGC
Organism: Dehalococcoidia bacterium; assembly: GCA_007126855.1. Taxonomy (GTDB): domain Bacteria; phylum Chloroflexota; class Dehalococcoidia; order Tepidiformales; family Tepidiformaceae; genus SLAK01. The sequence continues at coordinate 1,197 of SLAK01000363.1, forward strand.
GATGACGCCCCGGACGCGCCCCGCGACGCGCCCGGTCTGTTTCACATCGCGCTCAACGTTGGCGATTCGCTGGACGACCTGCGCGCCACGAAAGCCCGCCTCGAAGAGGCCGGCGTGCCCATCGATGGCGTCGTCGACCATGAGGTCTCCAAGTCCATCTACGTCCGCGACCCCGACGGCAACGGTGTCGAACTCTACATCGACGCCTCGGATAGCTGGAAGGAAGACCCCTCCCGTGTCGCCCAGGCGCGGCCCATGCGGCTTTGAGCGCCTGGGAATACTGCCTGCACCTTGGCGTCACCGCAGATTTCGTGAATGCTTGCCCTATGGCCAAGACTGAATCCTTCGACATCACTACCGGCGCCGACCTCCAGGAAGTCGACAACGCCCTCAACCAGGCGCGCAAGGAAATCGCCAACCGCTTCGACTTCAAGAACGTCCTCGCGGACATCGATTTCGACCGCGACAAGGCGACCATCACCATCCATACCGCGGATGACTACAAGCTCGAAGCCATCTGGCAGGTGCTTCTCCAGCGTTTCGCCGCCCGCGACGTCCCGCTCAAGAACATGGAGCGCGGCAAGGTCAATCCCGCCGCGGGCGGCACGGTCCGCCAGGAGATCGAGATCGTCCAGGGCCTCGATACCGACCTGGCCAAGAAGATCGTCAAGCACATCAAGAGCCAGAAATTCAAGAAGGCGCAGGCCCAGGTCCAGGGCGATGCCGTCCGCGTCTCCAGCCCCAGCCGCGACGAGCTCCAGTCCGTCATCACTGTGGTCAAGGAAGAAGACTGGGGTGTCGAACTCAACTTCGGCAACTACCGGTGACGCCGTGGATGCCGCGGTCGTCGACTGGCTGCTCGAAGGCGACCCGGCAATCCGCTGGCAGGTAAAACGTGACCTGCTCGATGCACTCTCGGCCGAAGTAGAGGCCGAACGGGCGAAGATAGCCACGGAGGGCTGGGGCCGCGCCCTGCTTTCGGAGCAGGCTGGGGATGGCTCTTGGGGCGGCGGGCTCTACAACCCCAAGTGGACCTCGACGTTCTACACGCTCCTGTTGCTCAAAGTTATGGGCCTTCCTCCGGGCAATGAACAGGCTCGCGGCGCCGCCGAACTCCTCTTCGAGCGTGGCCGCCGCGCCGACGGCGGCCTAAACTTCACCAGCAGCACGCCCATCAGCGTCTCCCGCCCAGGACGGGGCCGCGTCAGCGAGCTCTGTATCACCGGCATGGGCCTCGGCATGCTCGCCACCTACCTCGACGACGCCTCCCGTGCCGAGTCGCTGGTGGGCTGCCTCCTCGCGGCCCAGCTCCCCGACGGCGGCTGGAACTGTCGGCGGCACTCCAGCCACGGCTCTTTCCACACCACAATCTCGGCGCTCGAAGGCCTCCGCGACTGGTCAGCCGCCGCCGGCGCCACACCGGCGGTGGAAGAGGCCGCCGCCCGCGGACACGAATTCTTCCTGGCCCACCACATGTTCCGCTCCCATCGCACCGGCGAGGTCGCGAAACCCGCCTTCACCCGCTTCGCCTTCCCCTGCCACTGGTACTATGACGTCCTCCGTGGTCTCGATTACTTCCAGTCCGTCAACGCCCCCCGCGACGAGCGTCTGTCGGACGCCATCGACCTCCTCGGTTCCAAACGTGGGAGCGATGGCCGCTGGCACATGCAAAACCGCCACCGCGGCGAGGAATACTTCGTCATGGAACCCAACGGCGAGCCCAGCCGCTGGAATACCCAGCGCGCCCTCCGCGCCTTCCGCTGGTGGGAAAGCCGGTAGGCCGTCTCAACTTCGCATTTCCGGCCCTGTACGCTGGAGCCAGGGATGTGCCTTCCATGCCACCTTCGTTGCCGCGGCCCCTGCGACCGCAGGTGAGCCCTCCGTTCGCCTTGATAGCATTGTTGTCAGGGTTTATGCTTAAGGGAACACCAGATCTTCAACCCGGAAGCAGGCATCGCATATGGATCTGAACCGCTATACAGAAAAGGGCCAGCAGGCTGTCCTCCACGCCAAACAGCTCGCGGAGGAATACCGACACCAGGAAATGGCCCCCGAACACCTCATGGTCGCCCTCACCGAACAGGAGGACGGCGTCGTCCCGCGCCTCCTGCGCCGCGCCAATGTTGATAGTGCAGCCATCGCTGCGGGCGTTCGCGCCATCCTTGAAAAGAAACCCCGGCTCTCCACGCCCGGCCAGGTCTATGTCAGCCGCCCGCTCGACGCTATCTTCACCGCGGCTGAGCAGGAGGCCGGCCACCTCAAGGATGAATACGTATCCACCGAGCACCTCTTCCTTGCCGCGGTCGACAAGGCGGAGGGCGACACCGCGCGCCTCCTCCAGGCCGAGGGCCTCACGCACGACAGCGTCCTGAAGGCCATGGTCGAACTCCGCGGCAACCAGCGCGTGACCGATCCTAACCCCGAGGCCAAATACGAAGCGCTCGAAAAGTACGGCCGCGACCTGACCCGCGAGGCCGAGCAGAACAAGCTCGACCCCGTCATCGGCCGCGACGAGGAAATCCGCCGCACCATCGAAGTGCTCTCCCGCCGGACCAAGAACAACCCGGTGCTTATTGGCGCCCCCGGCGTCGGGAAGACCGCCATCGTCGAAGGCATCGCCCAGCGCATCGTTCGCGGCGACGTGCCCGAAGGCTTGAAGAACCGGCGCCTGGTCGGGCTCGACCTCGGCGCCCTGGTCGCCGGTGCCAAATACCGCGGCGAATTTGAAGACCGCCTGAAGGCCGTCCTCAAGGAAATTCAGGAGTCCGAAGGGCAGATCGTCCTCTTCATCGACGAGCTGCACACGGTCGTCGGCGCCGGCGCCGCCGAAGGCGCCATGGACGCCAGCAACATGCTCAAGCCCATGCTCGCCCGCGGTGAGCTCCACTGCATCGGTGCCACCACGCTCGACGAATATCGCAAGCACATCGAGAAAGACGCTGCCCTCGAACGGCGCTTCCAGCCCGTCTACGTGGGCGAACCGACCGTCGAGGACACCATCTCCATCCTCCGCGGCCTCCGCGAACGCTACGAGCTGCACCACGGCGTCCGCATCAAGGACTCCGCGCTCGTCGCCGCCGCGGTGCTGTCGAATCGCTACCTCACCGAACGCTTCCTCCCCGACAAGGCCATCGACCTGGTTGACGAGGCGGCGGCGCATATCCGCACGGAGATCGACAGTCTTCCCGTCGAGTTGGACGACGTCGAGCGCCGCATCCTCCAGCTCGAAGTCGAGCGCGAAGCTCTGCGCAAGGAGGAAGACGAAGCGTCGAAGGAACGCCTCCAGCGCCTCGAGCGCGAACTCGCCGAGCTGAAGGAAGAACAGTCCCGGCTTCGTGCCCAGTGGGAAGATGAGAAACGGCGCATCGATGAAACCCGCGTCCTCAAGGAGCAAATCGAGGAGACCCACAACCGCATCGAACACGCAGAGCGCACCGCGGACTACGAAACCGCCGCGCGTCTCCGCTATGGAACGCTCGCTGAGCTGACCCAGCGCCTCGAAGAGGCGGAGAGCGCCCCTGCCGAAGAAGAGACCGGGCGCTTGCTCAAAGAAGAGGTCGACGAAGACGACGTTGCCGAAGTCGTCTCACGCTGGACCGGCATCCCCGTCGCGCGCCTGCTCGAAGGCGAAACGGAAAAGCTCATTCGCATGGAACAGGTCCTCCACGAGCGCGTCGTCGGCCAGGACGAAGCGGTCACGGCCGTCTCCAATGCCATCCGCCGCTCGCGCGCCGGCCTCCAGGACCCCAACCGGCCGCTCGGCTCCTTCCTCTTCCTCGGCCCCACCGGTGTCGGCAAGACCGAGCTTGCGCGCACCCTGGCCGACTTCTTGTTCGACGATGAGCGCGCCATGATCCGCATCGACATGAGCGAATACATGGAGAAGCACACCGTCTCCCGCCTCATCGGCGCGCCTCCCGGCTATGTTGGCTATGAGGAAGGCGGCCAGCTCACCGAGGCCGTCCGCAGGCGGCCCTACTCCGTCATCCTCCTGGACGAAATCGAAAAGGCGCACAACGACGTCTTCAACGTCCTCCTCCAGGTTCTCGACGACGGCCGCCTAACCGACGGCCAGGGCCACACGGTTGACTTCCGCAACACCATCCTGGTCATGACCAGCAACGTCGGCAGCCAGTTCATCGTCGAGCCCGGCATCGATGAGCAGACCATGCGCGCACGCGTCACCGAGGCCATCCGGGCTACCTTCCGGCCCGAGTTTCTCAACCGCGTGGATGAGCAGATCATCTTCCGCCAGCTCTCGCAGGAAGACATCGTGGCCATCGTCGATATCCAGCTCGGCCTCGTGGCGCAGCGGCTCGAGGAACGCCGCATCACGCTCGATGTCACCGGCGCGGCTCGCCGCCAGCTCGCCGCCATCGGCTATGACCCGCTCTATGGCGCCCGGCCGCTGAAGCGGACCATCCAGAAGGAGGTCCTGGACCCGCTGGCCATCAAGATCCTCCACGGCGAGATCCGCGAAGGCCGCGAGGTCCGCATCGACCTCGATGGCGACGCCTTCACCTTCACCGAAGTCGCCGCCGCCGAACCCGTCGAAGCCGCCTGAGCGCGCTTGTCACGAAGGCCAAACAAAAGGCCCTGCCATCCCGGCAGGGCCTTCTCCATTCCTCTGTAGCCGCGCCCCCCAGTGGGCGCGGGGTATGCGCGACGCTGTTCCGCTGCGGGCGCGCCTGCGATAGCCCTGTGGACGAATGAAGTGGGAATCCCCCTCTCCCAACGCGTTGGGAGAGGGGGCCAGGGGGTGAGGGATTACTCCCGCCCCTGGTAGATCGAGATCACGCTGTTCAGCATCGCCAGCGCCCGCTCACGGTCCCGCTGGAAGGTGTTCCGCCCGATGATCGACCCGTTGCCGCCGCCATCCCGGATCGCGCGCGCATCTTCGTACACGGCATCGTCGCCCTTCGTCGTCCCGCCCGAGAACACCACCAGGCGCTTCCCGTTGAAGACCGCCTGCATTACGTGCTCCACCCGCGCCGACATGGTCGACACGTCCACCTTCGCGTTGTCATACGCCTTGCGTGCGTCGTCCTGCTCGATGTGCTCCGTCGGCAGCTTCACCTTGATGATGTGCGCGCCCAGCAGTGCCGCCATGTGGGCGGAATATGCCACGACGTCGATCGCCGTCTCGCCTTCCTTCGAAAGGTTCCCGCCGCGCGGGTACGACCAGATGACCGATGCCAGCCCATGCGCTTTCGCCTCGGCAACCACCTCCCGCGCCTCTTCAAACATCGAATACGCAGCATCTGAACCTGGATAGATCGTCAACCCCACCGCCGCGCAACCGAGCCGAAGCGCATCCTTCACCGACCCGGTGATCGCCTGGTCGGCTCCCTCCTTCTGCCGTGAAAGCGAGTTCGCGCTGTTCAACTTCAAAATCAGCGGGATTTGCGGCGCATACGTGTCCGCGATGCTCTCGATCATGCCCAGCGGCGTGGCATAGGCGTTCAGGCCCGCGTCCAACGCGAGCTGCGCGTGATAGGCCGGGTCGTAAGCCGGCGGGTTCGGCGCGAAGCTGCGCGCGGGACCGTGCTCGAACCCCTGGTCCACCGGCAGGATCACCATCTTCCCGCTGCCGCCCAGCTTCCCGTGCATCAGGATGCGGGCCACGTTCGTCTTCGTGCCAGGGCTGTCCCCTTCGTAATACGAAAGGATCTTGCGTACGCGCTGCGTTGTCTTCATTGCTTGCTTCTCTCCCGGAACTGGCGCCAGTCTCGTGCGTATCAACACGCCCTTTGATAGTGACGCAAAACCAGACCAGATTCCAATACGCTCCCGCACACGGCCAGCCACCTCATCCCCCGCGCCAAAGTTGACGCCACCCGCCTGCCTGTCCAGACTCGCACCACAGCCAGACGCCTCGCACACGGGAATCGAATCCCGCGCGCCAATCCGCACACGAACCAGGAGAACCACACATGGGTGAAAAACGCTGGGCACTTTCCGTGCCGCTCGATGGCTACTCGCTGACCGAGCTCGGCCCCATCGCGAAAGAAGCCGAGAAACTGGGCTATAAGGACGCCTGGTCCTCCGAAGTCGATGCCCTCGACGCCTTCAGCCCGCTCGCTGCTGTCGCTGCCAACACGCAGATGCGCGTGGGCACAGCGATCGTCAACGTGTACACGCGGGGCCCCGCGACCCTTGCGTCCAGCGCCGCCGGGCTCAACGAGCTCGCGCCCGGACGCTTCGTCATAGGCATCGGCGCTGGCTCACAGCCCATCATCGAACAGTGGAACGACGGCAAATTCCGCAAGCCGCTCACCCGCGTCCGTGAAATGGCCCTCTTCCTGCGCCAGGCCCTTTCCGGCGAACGCGTCGTCTTTGAAGGCGAAACCTTCCGCGTCAACGGCTTCCGGCTTTCGCGCCCGCCCGCAGAGCGCATTCCCATCCACGTCGCCGCCCTTCGCGCCGGCATGCTCCGGGCCGCCGGCGAAGTCGCCGACGGCTGCGCCCTCAACTGGCTCTCCGCCGAGGACGTCAAACGCTCCGTTGGCGTCATCCACGAAGGCGCGCGCAGCGCCGGCCGCAACCCCGAGGACATTGAAGTCACCGCCCGGCTTTTCGTCCTTATCGATGAGCCGAGCGAATCGACCGACGTCTTCCTCCGCCGGCTCATCAACACTTATCTCAACGTCCCCGTCTACCGTGCCTTCCACGAGTGGCTGGGCCGCACCGAATTGCTCCAGCCCATGTGGGACGCCTGGGCAAGCGGCGACCGCAAGCAGGCAGTCGCCGAAGTCCCCTCGCGCGTCATCGACGACCTCATCATCCACGGCAGCGCCGAAGAGCGCCGCGAGCACGTGAAACGCTACATGGACGCCGGCATCGACACGCCCTTCCTGCAGTTCTTCACCACCGAGCAGGACCCGCAGAAAAAGCGCGAGCTCATCCTCAAGGCAGTGCGCGAGATGTCCCCGTCGGCCTACTAGCAGCGAGAGGAGGGGATGCCGGCCATCGAAGACGCATCCCCTCCCCGCGCACGTGCCGGACCGCGCTCAGTCGACGAGCGCGTACTCCACGATGAGCTCGCGAAGCGCAGCCTCGTTATTGATGCCGGCCTTTTGCACGACCACTTCACCGTCGGCCCCCAGCACCACGAATGCCGGTTGGTAGAAAATACCGAACTCATCGGCCCGCTCCTTCCCTGGCGACTTCTCGCGGTCGTATTCGATCAGCTCAACACGCTCTCCGTATTCCGTGACCAGGTCCGCCCACACGGGGCGGAGCTTGTTGCAGGTGGGTCACCACTCTGTGTGAAAGA
>SLAK01000358.1 GCA_007126855.1 Dehalococcoidia bacterium
GAAGGGGACGAAGATGATGAAGCCCATCTGGAAGGCGGTCTTGAGCTCGGACACGATGAAGGCCGGGATGAGGACATAGGTGGGAATGTCTTCGACGTTCTGGGGGCGTGGCTGCCCGCTGAGGCGCATGAAGAGCGCTACATCGGATTCCCGGACCTGGGAGAACATGAAGTCGCGGACAGGCTGCTCGGCGCGCTCGAAGGCTTCTTCCTGGGTGATGGTGCCGTTCATGTAGGGCTGGATGGCCTGGTCGTTGATGTTCTTCACGGTCGGCGCCATGACGAACATGGTGAGGAAGAGCGAGAGGCCGATGAGGACCTGGTTCGGGGGCAACTGGGGCACGCCGATGGCATTGCGCACGAGCGAAAGCACGATGATGGTGCGGGTGAACGAGGTGAGCATGACCAGGATGGCCGGCGCCAGGGTGAGGATGGTAACGAGCAGGAGGATCTGTAGCGCGGCGCTGACGTTGTTCGGGTCTTGGGGATTGAAGGCATTGGGGTCGCCGCCGGGCTGACCGGGCGCGGGCTGCGCCATGCAACCCGCAAAAAGCATCGCGGCGCCCAGGAGCAGGACGAGCGAAAGCACAATTCGGCGGCGCCGGCTGCGCTGCATCAGCGATTGTCCTCGATGATGATGTCGTTGCGGGAGGTGGGCTGTGCGCGGTCGCGATTTGCGCGGAGGGACTGCATGAGCTCGGTGGCGAAGGCGCCGAAGGCCTGGTCCACGGGGGCATCGGCATCCTGCAGGACGCGTTCGGACTCCTCGGCATCCAGCTCGTTGAGGAAGGCCATGCTCTGGGCGGTGGCACCGACCACGATCACGCGGTCGCCAAGTGCCACCAGGTGGATGGTGCGGCCGCTGCCGACCTGGAGCGTATCGACGACGCGCAGGAAGCCTGTAACGCTGCGAGGGCCGCTGGTGCGCCGCGCCCACCAGCGCAGGCCCACGATGGAAACGCCGATGATGACGATGACCAGGCCAAGCCGCCAGGCGAGGGAGATGAGTTCGCTGCCGCTGAGGCGAAAGGCCTGGGTTGATGGTTCTTCGGCTGCTGGTTCGGTGGTGGTGGCGCCGGGCGCGGCGGCTTCGGCGGTATCCGGGCGCAGGTCGGGTCCGGGTGCGTAGCCGCGCTCGGTATCGGGCGCCAGGAACGCGACAAACAGGATGCCGACCAGCAGGGCGCCGGCGATTGCCACAAGCCAAAGCAGGCGCTTCTGGTTGGTGGATTCGCTCAACTTGCTCTCCCCACGTCACGTGGCCTGGGGAGAACCTCGACGATGCGGACGCCGAAGTTCTCGTCGACAACGACGACTTCGCCGCGGGCCACGACGCGGTCGTTCACCAGGATGTCGACGGGTTCGCCAGCGAGGCGATCGAGTTCAACGATGGAACCGGCGCCAAGGGCCAGCACATCGGCGACGGCCATGGTGGTGCGGCCGAGTTCGACCGAAACCTCCATCTGGAGGTCGGCAAGCAGGTCGATGTTTGACCGGGACTGGGGGGCCGGCGCTTCGGGGAGGGGCCCGAACTGGGCTCGCTGGGCAGTGGGCGCGGCGCCGATCGGGGTGGGGTCACGTTCCTCCGGGGCCGGGGCCGCTGGTTGCCCCACGGCGGCCGGCTCGGGCTCGCCCTGCTCCGGAGCATCGGCGGGTGCTTGTTCCTCGTGCCGGGGGTCCTCGATTAGCTCAGCCTGGTTGAGCTCATCTTCGGTGAGGGTGAAGCCGAGGCCATCGGCATCGCCGCTTTCGGAGCTGCCGGCGGCAACATAGGACCCGGCGACGATATCCAGGAAGGTACCGGGCAGGATGAGGGCCACGGGCAGGATGCGGCCAGTCTGCAGCGTGAAGCTTAGCGCCAGGCAGGGTTCGTCCATGGCGCCAAGGACGTCGGGCATGGTGTTGGCCACGATGTCGTCGAGCGAGAAAACGATGGCAGACGGGGAGTTTGCGAAGGTGGTGGCATTGATGGTCTGGAGCACCTGGCCGGCCATGGTGCTCGCCATGACGACGGTTTGCTGCTCCTGGTCGGCGGGGTCATCGGCAGTGGAATCGAAGAAGAGCGCGGCGATGGGAGTGGGCAGCACGAGGTAGGCGGTCGCGCTCTGGTCCTGCGAAGTGGAGAGCTCGATGGGCAGCACGAGGTGGTCGTCCCCGAAGTCGTCCACCAGCTCGTCGGGCATGGCGAGCCTGGGGGCGAGTTCGGCGACAGACGGGGATTCGCCGCTAATGCTTTCCAGGGCGCTGGCGGCGTTTTGCCAGGCGTCCTTTCCTGCCGCGTCGAGGGTTTGGGCCTGCGCGGTTGAGAGGAGCTGTTCGAGGACTTCGTAGGGTGTCGACATGGTGAATCCTCTCAGGGGACTACGGTCTGGGTGATGAAGGTGATGAAGTAGACCTGCTCCACGGTGTAGCCGTGGAGCTGCTCGTTGAGGGCGGTGCGGAGTTCTTCCTTTAGCTCTTCCCGGCCCTGTGGGGTGGACACGTCGGCGGCGCGCGTCGATCCGATGACGCTGTGGACGGTGTCGCGCACGCGGTGCATTTGCGGATCGAGGTTTTCGGCAAAGGCTTCGTTTTTATTCCGGACCTGGGAGGGAGACAGTCGGACGTAGGCATGGTCGGGATCGGCAAATTCCAGCGCGATTTCGATGCGCACAAAGCTTTCGCGCCCGGGGGAAGCCACAAGATTAAGGACCATCTCTTCGAGTTCGATGGTGGGGCGGGGGGCGGTGGCGATTTCCTCCTGGGTTAGCGGGCGCTGCTCGGCGGGCGCGGCATCGAGGAATTCTGGTTTGATGAAGAACCAGAATCCCGCCACGGCGATGATGAGGGCGCCGCCGCCTGCCAGGATGCGCTTGTCTTTCATGGTTGGGTTTCTCCGCCTGGTTGAAGGATGTCGATGAGGTCTTCCACAGTTGGGTAGAGGATGACGATGTCGGCGCGGCGATTAAGCGCCCGGCCTTCGGGCGTGTCGTTATCGCCAATTGGGCGGGTTTCGGCGAAGCCGGCGGTGGAGAGCCGTTCGGGTTCAAGGCCGCCTTCTTCGATCAGGAAGCGGAGGACGGTGTTGGCCCGGGCTGCCGAAAGCTCCCAGTTGGTGGGGAAATCCGGGTGGTTGACCGGCACGTTGTCGGTGTGGCCTTCGACGCGGATGTTGTTTGGCATGCCGGCAAGCTGTGCGGAAAGCGCGAGGAGCACTTCCTGGCTGCCGGGGCGCAGATCGGCGCTGCCGGAGGCGAAGAGCAGGTCATCGAGGAGGCTGACCGTGATGCTGCTTTCGTCGGCGCGGATCTGGATGCGGTGGCCGTCGGCGATGTCGCGGGTGAACATGGAGAGCCGGTCGCTGATGCGGGCGATATCGCGGGACTGGATCTCGGCGAGGGAGGGCGCGAGGCCGCCGCCGCCTTCGAAGACGGGGGAAGCACCGTCGCTGCTGGTGAGGACGCCGATGCGGAAGGCCTGGTCGATGGAGGTACGGACTTCCTGGAGCTTCCGCTCGTTGGTGTCGCTCACGGCATAGAGGACCACGAAGACGGCGAATAGGAGCGTGAGCATGTCGGCATAGCTCACGATCCATCGTTCGCTGTTTTCCTTTTCGACTTCGGGTTCAGCGCGCCGCCGACTCATGCAGCCTCCTGAAGGTCGTCGTCAGACTTGCTGTTGCGGCCGGCGGGTTCGATGAAGCCTTCGAGCTTTTCGCGCACGATGCGGGGGTTATCGCCGGCCTGGATGGACATGAGGCCTTCGATGATGAGCATGAGACTCTGGATTTCGTGCTTGCTGACTGTCTTCAGTTTGTTGGCCAGGGGGAGGAAGATGACGTTGGCGGTGAAGATGCCGTAGAAGGTCGCGACGAAGGCGACGGCGATGCCGTGGCCGATCTTGTCGGGCTGGTCGAGGTAGTTCATGACGGTGATGAGGCCGAGGACAGCGCCGAGCACACCCATGGTGGGGGCAATGCCGCCGGCGAATTCGAGGATGGAGTAGTGGCCTTCGTGGCGATGCTTCATGGCATCGACGTCGATCTCCATGATTTCGCGGAGCAGCTCGGGGTCGGTGCCGTCGATCATGAGCTGGACGCCCTTGCGGAGAAAGGGGTGTTCGATCTCGGCGGTCTGGGCTTCGAGGGCGAGGAGGCCTTCGCGGCGGGACTTGTCGGCCATTTGCACGAGCAGCTCGACTGTTTCGTTTGAGTCGTGCTTGCGGGAACCGGTGAAGGCCTGCATGAGGGCTTTGGGGAAGGTGCGAAGGGTGGAGAGGGGCTGGGAGGCGACGGTGGCGCCGATGGTGCCGAGGACGACGATCATGATCCCGGGCGGGTTGAGGAGGAATGTGGGGTCGCCGCCTTCGACGATGTTCCCGCCGATGATGCCGAAGAAGGCGAGGATCAGCCCGATGATGATGACCAGGTCCATGGGCTACTGGCTCCGGGAAACGACGCCAAAGCTGCGGCGCCGGAATTCAGCGATGCGTTCGGTGATGACCGTGGGCGGTTCCGAGCAGATGTATTTGTGCCCATTGACCAGGGTGATGTGGGTGTCATGGGTGGCTTCCACGAGCTCGATCAGGTCGGGATTCACGTAGAAAGTGGTCCCATCGATCCGGGTCAGTTCGATCATGCCGTTCTCCGTTGCATCAACAGAGTAGGCATGAGGCTCTGGTGCGGTTATCGGGAAAAGCCCGCCGGGGATGAAGGCCTTCCCTAACGCTCCGACGCGGCATTCCCTGATGTTCCACCTGCCCTTCCCGCAAGCGACACGGGGCTGATCTTCACAGCCGGGGGCGTGCGCTCGAATAGAAAAAGCCCCGCTTGTGGCGGGGCCTTTTCCTGTGCGTGCGGGTTTGTGCCGAGCTTAGCCGGCGAGGGCGGTACCGGAGTCGCCCATCATGTTCTGGGCTTCTTCGACGCTTTCGAGACGGACGATGCCTTTGCGGATGGCATAGCGTATGAGGTCGGTGCGGTTGCGGGCGTGGAGCTTGGCCATGATGTGGGCTTTGTGGGCTTCGACGGTCTTGACGCTGATGTAGAGTTCGTTGGCGATGCCCTGGTTGGTGTAGCCTTCGGCGATGAGCTGGAGCACTTCGCGCTCGCGGGGGGTGAGGGCGTCGACACCGGAGCGCTGGTCGGGGCGTTTGGCCTGGTAGAGGACTTCTGCGAGGTCGAAGCCTTCGCTGAGGGCGCTGGAGAAGTAGCTGTTGCCGCGGTGGACGGTCTGGATGGCCAGTACGAGTTCGGAGACGTCGGATTTCTTGATGATGTAGCCGGAGGCGCCGGAGCGCAGGGCTTCGAGGAGCTGGTCTTCGTCGACAAAGCCGCTGAGCATGACGACGCGCGTCGGCGGGTGGACGCGGCGGATCTGGCGGGTGGCTTCGAGCCCGTTGAGCCCGGGCATGACGACGTCCATGAGGACGACGTCGGGCTTGAGGCGCTCGACGGCGGCGACGGCTTCGCGGCCGTTTTCGACGTCGGCGACGACATCGAGCTCGTGCTGGCTTTCGAGCAGCATGCGCAGGGCCTGCCGCATGACGACGTGGTCGTCGACAAGGAGCACCCGGACTGCCCGGGGATTGGAAGCGGTCGGGGCGGTGACGCCGGGGCGAGCCTGGATAACCCTGCTGGATCGTGCTGCTGTCATGATTCCTCCGTCACGGGGACGGTGTCCCGTCCTTCAGAAATGTGAAATTTCAAGGCGCTGGCGGCCTCGATGGGCAAGTTCAAGAAACCCTTACGCCGGGGTGAAGCATAGGTGCGAGCCGGGCGGAGGCGTATCGGCGTTCACCCTAATAACATGCGTCGATTGCCGCTAGTGACGGTTAGCGGCACGCGTCAGGGGTTCAGGCGGAGTATTCTGCTTCAGCGTGGAATCCGCGCTCGACATGGTCGGCTTCGATTGCCAGGTTGAGCTGGGAGCGGAGGGCCATCATGTGGGCGTGGCTGGCCGTGCGGTCTGCTGCTTCTTCGCTTTCGTAGATGGTGACGCGGGCGATTTCGCCGCTGTCGTCGTGCGGGTGGAGCAAGTAGCTGGCGCGGCAGCCGGGCTGGGTGACGACCCATTTTGCTATCTCGCCCTGCAGTTCATGGACGCGTTGCTCTTCGCCGCGGCGCGGGCGGGCGATGGACAGGCGGAGATAGCTCATTGCAGCTGGAGACCTCGTGGGTGGGATGGCGGGATGATAGCGGCGGCGGGGTCGCGACGCAACGAGCCCCCGGCGTTCGGCCGGGGGCTCGTTGCTCCCATAGTCAAAAGTGGTCTGGGTATTAGAGGCGCAGCTTGCCGTGCGACGGCTGGCGGCGGCGCTGGCGCTGGGGCAGGGCAGCTTCTTCAGCTGCGAGGTCCACGGGGGCGCTGGTGAGCACTTCGTGGACGTAGCCGCACATGATGCAGCTTCCATAGGTGCCGTACCAGTCACGTTCCACGATGATGGAACCGCGGCACTTCGGACACGATTTGGGCGGGGCTTCCTGCATTGCAGGCATATGGACTCCTTCTTCCTCTCACGTACTTGAGCGTTACAACATCGGCACGGTTCGAGGACGCAAAGCCTCGAAGCGAGCACCCAGCTCGCCTGGCCTTCCTGCTGCCTACGGGGTTAGCTGACGGGTTCGGACGGAAGGTCGCCCTATCGGTCATGTGGACCAAATTCACCCCGGGTGTGGTGGGTCCCCCGCTGCGCATGTTGCGCACTAAGCAGTTAACGCGTTCTCCGAGCGCGGTGTCCCTGTGAGGACCAGCCGCTGACGGGACGCTAACAATTTCGTAACAAGGCTGTCAACCCCACTTTGGGATTTTGTTCACAAATTCCCGGCTTGTGGGGCCATGACACCCCAAAATCGTGGGGGGCAACCCCAACCAGGCATGCATCACGTCCCGTCGGCGTCCACGAGCTCCCCTTCAAGCAGGCCCATGAGGACCAGGTCGTGATAGCGGCCGAATTTCCAGGCAGCTTCGCGGCGTGTGCCTTCGACCCGAAACCCTGTGCGTTCGTAGACGCGGATCGCGCGCTCGTTCTCGCGAAAGACCTCGAGTTCGATCCGATGCAGGTTCATCATAGCAAATCCATATCGACACAGGGTGACCATGGCGTCGGTGCCATAGCCGCGGCCCCAGCGGGCGCGGTCGCCGACCTCGATGCCGAGGCGCGCGCGGCGATCGGGCAGAGCAGTGAGCGCGAGATAGCAGACGCCGATGAGCGAGCCGTCGCTGCGCGATTCGATGCCAAAACGGGCCTCCTCGTATGAGGGCGAGGATTGGGCGATATAGTCGTGAATCTGCTGGTGGGAAAAGGGAAGGCGGGCCATGAGCCACTGGGCCACCTCGGGGTCGTTGATCCAGCGATATACCAATGGCTCATCGAGGGCCTCGAGGGCGCGCAGGCGGACGAGCTTTCCTTCGAGGGGTCTGGGGGTCATTGCCCGCCTCTCCTTGAGAACTGCGGGCATAGCATAGCGGTGAAACGCAATGAGGGGGCCGGTGTGGCCCCCTCGTTTGTTCCGCCTGGTGGCGAAGCTTATCCGATGAAGAGCGGCCCGAAGACGACGGCGACGATGGCCATGAGCTTCAGGAGGATGTTGATGGACGGGCCGGAGGTGTCCTTGAAGGGGTCGCCGACGGTGTCGCCGACGACGGCAGCTTTGTGGGCTTCGGAGCCCTTGCCGCCGTGCTGGCCGGTTTCGATCCACTTCTTGGCGTTATCCCAGGCGCCGCCGGCGTTGGCCATCATGAGCGCGAGGACAGCACCGCTGGCGATGGCGCCAATGAGCAGGCCGCCAAGGGCCTCGGCGCCGATGATCGCACCGACGAGAATCGGCACGGCGACGGCGAGCGAGCCCGGCAGGACCATTTCGCGGATGGCGCCATCGGTGGAGATAGCGACCGCGCGAGCGTAGTCCGGCTTGCCAGTGCCTTCCATGATGCCGGGGATATCGCGGAACTGGCGGCGCACTTCATTGACCATGGCCATGGCGGCCCGGCCGACCGCTCCCATGGTGAGGGCGGTGAAGATGAAGGGCATGAGGCCGCCAAGGATGAGGCCGATCATGACCTCGACCTCGAGAATATCGATGACGGTGATGCCGGCCACGGTGGCATAGCTCACCATGAGGGCCAGGGCTGTGAGGACCGCGGAGCCGATGGCGAAGCCCTTGCCGGTAGCGGCAGTGGTGTTGCCCAGGCTGTCGAGGGCGTCGGTGCGCTCGCGAACCTCGGGCGGGAGGTGGGCCTGCTCGGCGATGCCGCCGGCGTTGTCGGCCACGGGGCCATAGGCATCGGTGGCCAGGGTGATGCCGAGCGGTGCGAGCATGCCGACCGCGGCGAGTGCGATGCCATAGAGCCCGGCGAGTTCGAAGGTGATCCAGATGGCGGCGACGATGGAGAGGATGGGCACGGCCGTGGA
>SLAK01000093.1 GCA_007126855.1 Dehalococcoidia bacterium
GGGGTATGATGCGGCGCATGGATAGTGCCGCTGCTCTTCGATCGACCTTCGTGCCCCATTCGGTGCCGCTTCAGGTGGCGCGGGCGGAGGGCGCATACCTGTATACGCCGGAAGGACGGTCGATCCTGGATGCGGCTGGCGGGGCGATCGTGGCGAACATCGGCTATGGGCGGGAGGAGATCGCGGAGGTGGCGGCGGAGACGTTGAAGGACATTGGGTACATCCTGCCGATCTGGGCCACGCCGCAGAAGGTCGCTCTGCTCGCCCGGCTGCGGGAGTCGTGGTTGCCCGCCGGGCTAACGCGGGCATCGATCGTAAGCGGCGGGTCGGAGTCCGTGGATGCGGCGGTGCGTCTGGCGCGGCAGCACCATGTCTGGGCGGGCCGGCCAGAGCGGTGGAAGGTGATCGGGACGGACCTTTCGTACCACGGGGTCACGTTGAGCGGGCTTTCGGTGGGGCATCATGCACCGCGGCGGGTTGGGATGGAGCCACTGCTCTACGACATGCCGAAGGCGCCGGCGCCCTATTCGCTGGAGGAGTCGACCGGGCACGCGGAAACGTCATTCCTGCAGAAGGCTGCGGACCTGGCGGAGCAGACGATCCTGGAAGCGGGGCCGGAGACGGTGGCGGCGTTTATTGCGGAGCCGATCACCGGGTCGGCGGGTGGGGCGGTGGTGCCGCCGGAGGGCTACTGGCAGCGGCTGGCGGAGATCTGCCGGAGCTACGGGGTCTTGCTGATCGCGGACGAGGTGATGACGGGCTTCGGGCGGACAGGGAAGCGCTTTGGGCTGGAGCATGAGGGTGTAACGCCGGACATCATGGTGAGCGGCAAGGGACTTTCGGGCGGCTACGCGCCAGCGGGCGGCGTGTTCGCGACCGAGGAGGTGGTCGCGCCGCTGACGGAAGCGAAACAGGACCTGATGTTCTACACCTTTGCGGCGCACCCGTTGGTGTGCGCGATTGCGGACAAAGTGCTGGAGATCATGGAGCGGGAGCGGCTGGTCGAGCGGGCGGCGACGATGGGGGCGAAGCTCCGGGAGCGGCTGAAGGCTATTGAGGAGCACCCGAACGTGGCCGAGGTGCGCGGCCGGGGGCTGATGCTGGGCGTAGAGTTCGTGCGCGACAAAGAGACGCTGGAGCGCTTCCCGAAGGAAGCGCGCTTCGCGGCGAAGGTTGTGGCGGCAGGCGTGGAGCGGGGCGTGTTTTTCTACCCGGCCGGGTCGGGGCCGGTGCACGACGCGATCATGATGGGCCCGCCGTTCATCATCACTGAGGGCGACATCGACCTGATGGTGGATACGCTGCGCGCGGCAATTGATGACGCGGTTGCGGCAGTCGCGAAGGGCTGAGCGGGACTGGAGCTACGGCCGCCAGGCGCTTTCGACGGTGCCGCCGCCGAGGACTTCGTCGCCGTCGTAGAAGGCGACGGCCTGGCCGGGGGTGAGGGCTCGCTGGCGGCGTTCGAAACGCAGGACGACGCGTTCGCCTTCGGCTTCTTCGACTATGGCTTCGGCGGGCTCGGCCTTATAGCGCGCCTTGGCCTGGAGGCGGGTCCCCGGGGGCGCGGGGGTTTCGCGGGTCCAGCGGGTTTCGCCGACTTCGAGCATGGTGGCGAAGAGGTCCTCTTCAGGGCCGATGGTGACGATGTTGCGCTCGGGATCGAGGCCGGTGACGTAGCGGGGCTCGCCAAAGGTGACGCCCAGGCCTTTGCGCTGGCCGATGGTGTAGGCGGGGATGCCGCGGTGCTCGCCGACGACGTTGTCGGTGGCGTCGCGCATTTCGCCGGGCGCCATGTCGATGTGCTCCTGGACGAAGGCACGGTAGTCGTTGCCGGGAACGAAGCAGATCTCGACGCTATCGGGCTTGTTGGCGACTTCCAGGCCCAGCCGGCGGGCTTCGGCGCGGACTTCGTCCTTGGTCAGCCCGCCGATTGGGAGGAGGAGCCGGCCAAGCTGGTCCTGCTGGAGCATATAGAGGACGTAGGACTGGTCCTTGGAGGCGTCGACGCCGCGGAGGAGGCGATGGTAGCCGCCGTTGGGGGCGTGTTCGACGCGGGCGTAGTGGCCGGTCGCGACATAATCCGCGTCCATAGCGGGGAGGCGGTCGACGAGCGCGCGGTACTTGATGTGTTCGTTGCAGCGGACGCAGGGGTTGGGGGTGCGGCCTGCTGCGTACTCGTCGACGAAGCGGTCGACGACGTGGGTGCGGAACTCGTCTTCGAAATTCATGACGTAGTGACGGATGCCGATCTGGCCGGCGACGCGGCGGGCGTCGTCGATGTCTTCGACGGAGCAGCACTGCTGGTGGCCCTGGAAGGCTTCGGGGCGGGTTTCGGTCCAGAGGCGCATGGTGACGCCGACGACGTCGTAGCCCTGCTCGTGGAGCAAGGCTGCGGCGACGGAGCTATCGACTCCGCCGGACATGCCGACGACGACCCGGGGTATTCTCACCTGCTACAATCCTTCCCAACCCGACGATGGAGCGCTGCACCTGGATCCAGAAGCACTCGCGCACAAGGCTGTTGACGTCCTCACCGAGCACCAGGCGGAAGACATCGCGCTCCTGGACATCTCGAAGTGGGCCACATTCACGGACTTTTTCGTGATTGCGACGGCGCGATCTCCACTCCAGTTTAGCGCGCTTGCGGAGCACCTGGAAAAGGAGCTGAAGCCGCTGGGCCACGATATCCGGCTAAAAGAGGGGACGCCGGCGAGCGGGTGGGTATTGCTGGATTTCGGGGAGATCATCGTGCACCTGTTCACGGCGGAGCAGCGGGCCTTTTACCGGCTGGAGGAGCTGTGGGGGAAGACGACGCAGGTGATCCGCTTCGCGGGGTGAGGCGCGGGGGAAGATGGCTCCTGGCGCCAGGCTGATCAGGTCGCAACGACAGAGGCACTGAAGCGCCGGCTCAGGTGTGGCCGGGCTCGGCCGACGATCATCGTATGAGGTTCATACCCGGCATCGTTCTCGGTACGCTGCTGCTCGTGTCGTGCGGCAACGGCGACGCACCAGGCTCGACACAGGCACCGGACACGCCGACGCCGCTCGCGGCGGCCGCGACAGCCACGGAAGCTCCCGTGGCAGAGACACGTTTCGGTGTGGCGGGGCTTATCCCGCCGCACTGGCCGGAGTCCAGCGAGCACGATTGGCGGGCGCTGTTTGAGGGCTTCGACGAGACGGGAGCGCTGGTCGGAGCGTACCAGGCGTGGGACCAGCACGAGCCGATAGCAATGGTTTACCACGTTGCGGGCGAGCGCGGCATTGTTCCGGTGGTTGCTCTGGGCGTTACGCGAGACCTGCCGGGCGGGGGCCTGGAACCCCAGTTTGATCCTGCTGCCGACGATGCACGACGGGCATTCATCGATGCGGCGGTAGACGTAGTTAGCGAATACGCGGTGGAGTACCTGCTGGTGTCCACCGAAGTCGACCGGCTGCACGATCATGACCCGGACGCGTTCGACGCCTTCGTCTCCCTGTACACAGAGACGTATGAGGCGGTGAAGGCCGTTTCACCGGAGACGATGGTGTTCACGGCGTTCCAGCTCGAGATGCTTCGTGGTGACGCGGCACTTTCCGGGCGGGAGTTCGAGGAGCGCTGGCACGTATTGGATCGTTTCGAGGGGTACATGGACCTGGTGGGGTTCACGACGTTCCCCTTCCTGGAATACGAAGACCCGGCTGATATCCCGGAGGACTATTACGAGGCGATTGCGCGGCACACGGACCTGCCGGTTGCGTTCACGGAGATTGGGTGGCCTTCGGCGCCGCTATCTGTTGCGCCGGATTCGCCGCATGGAGGTGATCCCGAGCAGCAGGCGGCGTTTGTGCGACGGTTTGTCGAACTCACCGACGTGCTGGATGTGCGGATAGCGCTGTGGGCGTTTCCACATGATCCCGGGGCGGGGGTGTTGTCCACGTTCGAATCGATTGGTTTGCGGGAGAACGACGGTACGCCGAAGCCGGCGCTGGAGGCCTGGAAGGGGATTGCCCATCGCTGATGGGGTCGTGGGCCGGCTGTGCGATACTGGGGCCGTGATGGATACGCATGCGTTGCCTATCGAGGTCCCGTACGAGGAGGTTGCCGCGTTTTGCCGCCGGCACCATATCCGGCGGCTGGCGTTCTTTGGCTCGGTGCTGCGCGAGGACTTTGGACCTGAGAGCGATATTGATGTGCTGGTGGAGTTCGAGGAGGGGTACCGGCCGGGACTCGAATTCTTCGGCATGGGTGACGAGCTGGCGGCGATTCTTGGCAGGCCAGTCGACTTCCTGACGGAAAAGTGGATAGACGAGCGATTCCTGCCTCGCGTGCAAGCGCAGGCGCTAGATGTCTATGTCGCAGCGTGATGAGCTGTTCCACATCGAGGATATGCTCGACTATGCGCGGTACGCGCTTGAGTTTGTGGAAGGGCGCGTAGCGAACGACATCCAGACCGACAGGCAGTTAGCCTTCGCGCTGGTTCGTGCCCTTGAGGTCATCGGTGAATCTGCTTCCCGAGTGCCGAAGACGTACAGGGCGCGATACCCGCAGATACCGTGGGGTCAGATCGTGGGGATGAGGAATGTACTCATTCACGGATACACGAAGATCGATTACGAGCTGATCTGGGATGTCACGGTCGACCAATTGCCACGGCTCGTGGAGCAGCTCGAGGCGATCCTAGAGGAAGAGGTGTCTGAATGACGCGAAATGCATGGCAGGGAGAGCGCGTGCGGTTGCGCGCGGTCGAGCCGGAGGACTGGGAGCAGTTCCACCGATGGGAGTCGGATTCGGGCGCGCAGCAGAGCGCGTGGCAGACTTCGCCGCCGCGGAGCCGGGAGGCGAGCCGTCAGTGGGCGCGGGAGCAGGCACAACCGCTCGGTGCTGAGCACGAGCTGACCCTGGCGGTGGAGACCAAGGACGGCAAGCTGGTGGGGTCGATCGCGACACGGGACTGCGACTGGCGCAACGGGACCTTCCACGTGGGGATGACGCTGGGGCGCGACCACTGGGGGAAAGGCTATGCGAGCGAGGCGTTTTTGCTCTTGCTGCGCTATTACTTCGATGAGCTGCGCTACCGGAAGGCAAACGGGCGGGTCTATGACTTCGGCCGCCGGGCGATCGCGCTCTATGAGCGGCTGGGGTTCCAGGAGGAAGGCTGCATCCGGTCGGCGTTCTACGGAGGCGGTGAGTACCATGATGTGCGCTGGTTCGGGATGACGGATGAGGAGTTTCGCGAGCGGCACGGGGATTTCCGGCTGGCCGCGGGGGACGAGTAGGCGGCTTCGACGCCGGGCAAAGGGGGCGACTTGGTGAGTACGCCACGGGAACGGCGCCCTGTGAGACTGGTCCCCTATGACGAGGACTGGCCGCGTGCCTATGAAGCCATCGCCGCGGAGATCATGGAGGCGTGTGTGCCGCATGTGGTGGAGGTGCATCACATTGGCAGCACGGCGGTGCCGGGGCTGGGAGCGAAGCCGGTCATCGACGTGATGCCGGGCCTGCGGAGCTTCGAGGACGGGTTCGCGATTGTAGATGCGATGGAAGGGCTGGGCTACGAGTATTGCGGGGAGTTTGGCATTCCGCGGCGGCATTACTTCCGCTGGCGGAGCGGGACGGACTTCGAGCGGCACATCCACTGCTACGCAGCGGGCGAAGGCCAGTGGCACTGGCACCTGGCGTTTCGAGACCACCTGCGCGCGCACCCGCAGGACCGCGAGCGCTACTACCGGTTGAAAGTGGAGCTGGCACGGCGCTTTCCGGACGACGTGGAGGCGTATGCGGACGCGAAAAGCGCGTTCGTACGGTCGATCATTTCGCGCTATCTCACGGTTGACGAGGCGTTTGCCTCCCGCGACTGAGCGAGCGGCTGCTGGCTTCGGGCCGTTGGCGTATCCTTTGGCCCCACAACCACGACGGAAACAAAGGGGTCGAAGCATGGAATATCGCTATCTTGGCAATTCAGGGCTGCAGGTTTCGGTGGTGGGGCTTGGGTGCAACAACTTCGGGCGGCGGATGGACCTGGAGCAGACGCGGGCGGTGGTGGACAGGTGCTTCGAGCTGGGGGTGAACTTCTTTGACACGGCGGACGTCTACGGCGGGGCCGGGCGGTCGGAGGAGTTCCTGGGTGAGGCGCTGAAGGGCCGGCGGCAGGAGGTGGTGGTGGCGACGAAGTTCGGGATGAAGATGGGCGAGGGGCCGATGCAGGCGGGCGGCTCGCGGCGCTGGATCATGCAGGCGGTGGAGGATTCGCTGCGGCGGCTGGGGACCGATTACATCGACCTCTACCAGTTCCACACGCCGGACCCGCGGACGCCGATCGAGGAGACCATGCGGGCGATGGATGACCTGGTGAAGCAAGGGAAGGTGCGCTACATCGGCCATTCGAACTTCTCCGGCTGGCAGACGGCGGAGGCGCACTACATCGCGAAATATGAGGGACTGACGCCGTTCGTATCGGCGCAGAACGAATGGAGTCTGTTGCGGCGCAGCGTTGAACACGACCTGGTGCCGGCGTGCGGACGGTTCAACGTGGGCGTCCTGCCATATTTCCCGCTGGCGAGCGGGCTGTTGACCGGCAAGTACCGCCGCGGTGAGCCGGCGCCGGAGGGGACGCGGCTTTCGTTCGGGCCGATGGCCGAGCGGTGGATGACCGACCGTGCCTTCGACACGGTGGAGAAGCTGGAGGACTACGCGAAGCAGCGCGGGCACACGCTGCTGGAGCTGGCGATTGGCTGGCTGGCGTCGCAGCCGGTGGTACCGAGCGTGATTGCGGGGGCGACGAAGCCGGAGCAGGTGGAGGCAAACGTCGCGGCGGCGGAGTGGAAGCTGAGCGCGGAAGAGCTGGCGGAGGTGGACGAGCTGACGCGGCGGTGAGACACGCGGGCCGTAGCCCGGCGCGAGGAGGCGACCACATGGACCTTGATGCATACCTTGAGCGCATAGGCTACGACGGGCCGGTGAACGCCGACCTGGAAACGTTGTGGGGGATGCACCGGGCGCACTGGCGAACGGTGCCGTTCGAGAACCTGGACATACAGCGGGGCGTGCCCATCGTCGTCGACCCGGAGCGGAACTACCGCAAGATCGTGGAGGCGGGACGGGGTGGCTTCTGCCTGGAACTGACGGGGCTGTTCGCGTGGGCGCTGCGGGAGATCGGTTTCAAAGTCGACCTCCTCGGCGCGCGTGTGCTGGGTCCGGACGGTTCACCCGGGGAGCCGCGTTCGCACATGTGTCTGCTGGTGCATCTCGATGAGCCGTGGCTGGCGGATGTTGGCTTTGGCGGCAACATCTCCCGGCCGTTGCGACTGCACGAATCCGATACGCAGGTGGACGGGACCCGCAACTACCTGGTGGCGAACGAAGGCGACCACTGGTCCGTGACCTGCGTCGGCGACACGTTCGGGGTGACGGTGACGGTACCGGACGCGAACCAAAGCTACCGGATCACGCCGGAGCCACTCGAGTACGGGGATTTCGAGGCGGTCTGCCACTGGCTGCAGACCTCGCCCGATTCGCGCTTCACGGGCGGCGACATCGTGACGCTCAGCTCAGACGGGGGGCGGACGACCTACGCTGCCGGGCGTCTCATCGAAAGCGGGCCGGAAGGGCGCCGCGAGACCGAAGTTTCCCCTGGGCAGGTCGAGGCGCTCCTCCGGGATCGCTTTAGCCTGCGCCTCTAAGTTTCCGGGCTGCTGCGGGTCTCCCTGCACCGGCGCTTGCCGGTCCAGGGGGTAGGCTGCGTTTTAGATTGACAATGTTCGAGTGACTATCGAATAGTGAACCATTCTGCGTGCAGGCGGGGGGCGCCATTGGGGGCGATCAGGAGCAAGCTGCGTGGCGGGGCCACGGTATCCAATCCACAGCCAAAAGGACAGTTGAGATTCTGGAGACAGAACTGGAAGGTGTTCATCGTGAAAGCGACAATGTTGATCACGCCGAGAGGTGAGGAGCCATGGCTGCGATCGTAGCAAGGGGGCTGGCCAGGCATTTTCCACCGGACATTCGCGCAGTGGATGGCATCGACCTGGAGATCCCGGAGGGGCAGATTTTCGGTTTCCTGGGACAGAACGGGTCGGGCAAAACGACGACGGTGCGCATGCTGGCGACCCTCCTCCGCCCGACATCGGGACACGCCGAGGTCGCAGGGCTCGACATCCGGTGGGACGCGGCCCAGATCCGCAAGCGCGTAGGGGTAGCGATGCAGGAGGTGGGGCTCGACGAGCTGCAGACCGGCCGGGAGCTGCTGACGCTGCAGGCGAGGCTGTTCGGGCTTTCGCCGGCTGACGCGCGCAGGCGGGCGGCGGAGCTGCTGGAGGTGGTGACCTTGAGCGACGCCGCTGATCGTGCCGTGAAGGGCTATTCGGGCGGGATGAA
>SLAK01000247.1 GCA_007126855.1 Dehalococcoidia bacterium
GAGGCGTATGCAGTTCATGACGTACTGCACCTCGCATTCGGAGAAGTAGACGATGCTACCGTTGACGACGATGTTCGTGTTCGGGCCATAGAGGAGGAAGAAGTTGGGGAAGTTCGGCACGACGATGCCCAGGTAGGCGCGCGCGTCGCCGTCCCAGTTTTCGTGGAGGTCGACGCCGCCGCGGCCGGTGACCTTCATAGGCGTGAGGAAGCGGGATGCCTGGAAACCCGTGCCATAGATGATGACGTCGACTTCGTGCTCCTGGCCGTCCTCGGTCCGGATGCCGCGAGGCGTGATCCCGCTGATGCGGTCGGTGATGAGCTGGACGTTGTCACGCTTGAGGGTGGCCGGCCAGACGCCATTGTCCAGGACGATCCGCTTGGCAGCAGGCGGGTAGCCGGGAATGACCTTTTCAACCAGGTCGGGGCGGTCGGCGAAGGCGGCCTTGAGGTACTCGGTGAGCATGTGGCGAAGCTCGGCGTTGCCCTGGCCGACGGCGCGGTCGCGCGGCTCCCAATCCGGGTCGACTTTGGCCATGTGCAGCAGGCCGTCAGCCGTGTTCCAGAAGAGCCAGAAGCGATACCACTGGGCATAGTGGGGGACGTGGCGGAAGAGCCACTGGAGGCCATCGGGCACCGGCTCGTGGTAGTGGGGCACAGGCAGGTACCAGTTCGGGGTGCGCTGGAAGATGAGCAGCTCGCCGGCCTCTTCAGCGACGATGGGAATGAACTGCGACGCGCTGGCGCCG
The DNA here is from genome assembly GCA_007126855.1 of Dehalococcoidia bacterium. Taxonomy (GTDB): domain Bacteria; phylum Chloroflexota; class Dehalococcoidia; order Tepidiformales; family Tepidiformaceae; genus SLAK01. The sequence continues at coordinate 749 of SLAK01000247.1, forward strand.
GTGCCGATGACGGCGACTCGCTTGCCTGACAGGTCGACGTCGTGGTCCCACTCCGCGGAGTGGAAGGCGGGGCCTTCGAAGGAGCCGATGCCGGGGATGTCGGGGAAGTTGGGGCGGTTGAGCTGGCCGACGGCGCTGATGACCGCCTGGAATTCGACGAGTTCCTCGGAGCCGTCGGGCCTGCGGATGCAAAGGCGCCAGGTAGCGGTGTCGTCGTCGAAGTGGGCGGAGAGGACTTCGGTGTTGAACTGGATATGTTTGCGGACGCCGAAGGTATCGGCGCAGTTACGGAAGTAGTCGAGGAGGACTTCCTGGGTGGAGTAGTGATAGGGCCAGTCGAGCCGCTGTGCGAAGGAGTAGCTATAGACGTGGTTCGAGGAGTCGACACGGGCGCCGGGGTAGGTATTTTCGAGCCAGGTGCCGCCGACATCGGGGTTCTTGTCGAAGATGACGAAGGGGACGCCGGCCTGCTTGAGACGGATGGCGGCCAGGATACCGGACATGCCGGCGCCGATGATGGCGACCGAGAAGGGCGTGGAGCCATCAAGCTCGTCCTTGCGCCATTGCGGGGCGCGAGCGTCTTCGCGCGGGTAGGCGAGCTCTTCGAGGAGGAGCGGCAGGTAGTCGTCGGTGATGGCGCCGCCAGTCAGGAAGTTCATCATCTGGCGGACGTCGTCGACGGATGGAGGCGGCGCAGTCTTGCAGCCTTCGTCGCGGTAACGCCTGAGGACATCCAGGGCGATGTTGCGGACGGTTTCCTGCTGTTCTTCGGTGAGGCCGCCAGTCTGACGGTCTTCCATGGCGGTGCTCGGCCGGAACTCTTCGCGGAGGAGCGACATGTCGCCGGTAATGTGGGCCAGGGCAGGGAGGAGCGAGGGGAGGTGCGCATCTTTGAGGGCCTGCGCGATGGTCTCGTCGTCCTGGGTGATGGGTTCGGTGGAGCGGGAAAGGTTCATGGGCTAACTCCGGACGGTGTTGGATAGGCCAGGTCATACCCTTCCATAGACAGCAGGGTGAAACCTGAATGTGAGTCGGATTGTACATGGCATGCGGTTCACAGGCGCGATGCAGTTCTTCCTTGCTTTTCAGCCCGTGATCGTGCTGATTGCCCGGGTTGCTGATTGCCGGGGTTGCTAATCGCGCCCGGGGTTGGAAGCCGGGGCAGGCTGGAGCGGGCGGGCGGACGCCGATACAGGGAGCGACTCGATGGGACGCGGAAGCCGCCAGGCTATGGCGAAGAGGACGAAGGCGGCGGCAAAGGTGCACATGTACATGACCAGGGCCCAGTCGTAGGCGCCGGTGGAGTCGAAGATGGCGCCAGCGATGGTGGGGCTGAGGATCTGGCCGATGGTCTCGAAGATCATGATGACACCGAAGATGGTGGCGAAGTGAAGCAGGCCGAAACCGCGGGTGAGGAGGAGGGCTTCCATCATGGGCCCGGCGCCGGCGCCGACGACCCAGAGCAGGACAAAGACGGCGATGCCAGCCGGGGTCGGGCTGATGAGCAGCGTGGCCATGGCGCAGAAGAGGAAGCCGGCCAGGGTCATGGCGACAACTTCGAAGCGGGGGAAGCGGTCGGCGATGGCGCCAATGGTGAGGCGCATGCCGATGCTGAGGAGGGCGGAGATGGCGACGATGTTGGCAGCGTTTTGCCGGGAGATGCCGACGGATTCGTAGAAGGGCACCTGGTGGATGAGCCAGCCGAGCATGCCATAGAAGAAGAGGGTGAGCGCGGCGGCCAGGGTCCAGAAGAGAGGTGAGCGCATGGCCTGGCCCAGGGTGACGCCCTGGACGGGCTGGCGGGTGACGGGCTCGCCCTCGACCGGGGCTTCGCCGTCGACGCGGGCACCGACGTCTTCGGGCGAATTGCGAATGACGAGCAGGCCGACCGGCAGCAGAACGGCGGCCGTGACGACTCCGGCGACGATAAAGGAGCCCTGCCACTGGACGGAGCTGATGACCATGCTCATGACCGGGACGACGGCGAAGCCCCCGAGCGAGAAACCTGAGCCAAGCATGGCCAGGGCGATGCCGCGCTTGCGGTCGAACCATCGGGAGACGAGGGCCTGGAAGGGAATGATGAACATGAACTGGCGGCAGATGGCGTTGATGGACTGGAAGAGATACCACTGCCAGAGGGAGCTGGTGGTGGCCAGGAGCCCATAGGTGAGCGCCGTGAGCAGGGCGCCGAGCAGGATGGAGGAGCGTGGGCCGCGGGAGTCGACCCAGCGGCCGACGAGGGGCGCAAAGAGTCCGCTGACGAGCAGCGCGCTGGAAAAGCCGAAGGAGACCTGGGCGCGGGACCAGCCAAATTCGTCTTCGAGGGGTTCGACATAGAGGCCGAAGGACCAGAAGGAGACGCCGCTGGCGAGCGCCATTGAGACGACGCAACCGGCCATGATCCACCAGCCGTAGTAGATCTTGCGGCGTCGGCGGAGGACATCGAAGGTTTGCTGCGCGAAGCGGAAAGCCGCCAGGGCGTGCTCCTCATGCGGGTCATCGGCGCGACCAGGTGCCGGGCCGTCGAGAGGGCCCGGCCGGCGCGCATCTTTCGAGCATACGTCACGGACGCGGCACCCTCACCCCCGGCCACGGGCGGACGAGCAGGGGCACGCCCGCGGCCACGGGGATACGTGCTACTCGAGGGCGAGACGGTAGATGCGGGTGGCAGTGTCGTGGAACATGGCCTGTTTTTCGTCTTCGGGGAAGCCGCTGGCGATGCGCTTGAAAGCGTTCCAGAGGACGGGGTAGGAGCAGCTTGCCTTGTCAACGGGGAAGTTGCTTTCGAACATACAGCGTTCGGGCCCGAACTGCTCGATGGTGTGGAGGTAGTAGTGCTTCGTAGCTTCGGCGAGCTCTTCTGACGTGGGCGGCCTGTCGCGCTTTTCCCAGCCGAAGCCGTTGATGGGCATGTTGATGCCGCCGAGCTTGGCGACGACGTTGGGGAGCTTTGCGAGCTCGTCGATATTGCACTTCCAGGTCGCGAAGACCTCGTCCTGTCGGCCGGCGTAGGGGCCAACGCCCAGGGGGCCGCCGAAGTGGTCGAGGACGATGGTGGTGCCCGGGAAGGTGCGAGCGAGGTCCGTCAGCTCCGGGATCTGCTCGTGATAGAGCCAGGCTTCGAAGGAGAGACCGAGCTGTTCGAGATGGGCGAAGCCGCGGCGGAACTGCTCGTCGAGCAGCAGGCCTTTTGGCGGATTGGTGTGGGAATTGCGGATGTCGGGGCTTTCGTGCCAGCCGGCGGCGTGGCGGATGCCGCGGAAGCGGTTGGGGCTGCCAGCGATGTGCGCTTCGAGCACTGGCCGGACATCGTCGCCGAGGCTGAGGTCGGCGTAGCCGACGATGCCGGCGCAGGCGCGGATATCGCCGTAGACGCCGCTGGCGGTCATCGCGGCGACGCCCTGGACAAACTCGGTCTCGCCGACGGGGCGGAAGGCCTCGGGGCCGCCGGCGCGGTACATGGCCATACATTCGACGAAGACGGTGCTGACGACATTGTGGCCGGTCTGGATGTCCGCAAGGAGTTCGTCGAGGAGGTAGCGGTTGCCGGGGCGATCCCAGAGGTGGTGGTGGGGGTCGCAAATGGGGCGCTCAGGTTCGAGGGCTTCTTCCTGGACCTGGTCGAGCCATTGCTGGTGTTCGGGCATGGGCGGCCTCCTGTGGCGGCAAGCCTACGCCGGGCGCGTGAAAGCTGGAAGGCGCCCGCGCAAAAGAAGACGCCCAACCTGGCAGGTGGGGCGCTGTGATGGGCTGCCGGAGTTGGTCAGACCGACCGGGCGGGGATGGAGCCCAGGCGGCCGCTGCGGAAGTCTTCGAAGGCCTTGAGGAGCTCGTCGCGGGTGTTCATGACGAAGGGGCCATGCCAGGCGACGGGTTCGCGGATGGGCTGGCCACCCAGGATGAGGAGGTCGAGCGTGGGGCTGCGGCCTTCCTGGAACTGGTCGGCGGTGGCGGTGATGGCGTCGCCGGGGCCATAGAGCACCATCTGGCCGAGGCGGGCGGGTACCTGTTCGTCGCCGAAAGTGCCCAGGCCGTTGAGGACGTAGGCCAGGGCGTTGAAGTCCGCGCGCCAGGGGATGTGGATGCGGGCGCCGGGGTAGATGGTGGCGTGGATCATGGTGATGGGCGTGTGCGTGACGCCGGGCCCTTTGTGGCCGTCGAGATCCCCCGCGATGAGCCGGATCAGCGCGCCGCCGTCAGCGGAGGTGAGCAGGGTAACTTCGCCGCCGCGGAGGTCCTGGTAGCGGGGCGGGAGGAACTTGTCCCTGGCGGGCAGGTTGACCCAGAGCTGGAAGCCATGGAAGAGGCCGCCGGTGGTGACGAGTTTCTCGGGGGGCTTTTCGATGTGAAGGATGCCGGCGCCGGCAGTCATCCACTGGGTATCGCCATTGGTGATGAGGCCGCCGCCGCCGTTGGAGTCCTGGTGCTCGAAGGCGCCGTCGATCATGTAGGTGACGGTTTCGAAGCCGCGGTGCGGGTGCCAGGGGGTGCCCTTCGGCTCGCCGGGCGCGTATTCGACTTCGCCGATCTGGTCGAGGTGGATGAAGGGGTCGAGGTCGGCCAGGTCGATACCGGCGAAGGCACGACGGACCTGGAAGCCCTCGCCTTCGAGTCCGACGGGGGCGGTGGTGACGGAGCGGACAGGCCGCCCGGTGGATTCCTCGCCCGGTTCCGGGACGCGGGGGAGGGATAGCAGATTATCGACGGTGACGGCAGGCATTGGCATCCTCCAGAACGCTGCGCGGCGGGTCCACGTGGGTAGTACGACGCCGGGCGATGCATGTACTGACCTTTCGTAAGTGTAGCGCACGGAAGGGTTGCGGGGTAAAGGGTGCGCGGAATAACCGTGCGGGGCGGCAGCTAGTTGGCGAAGGCTGAATGGTTGTAGCGGGTAGTGATGCGGGGCTGTTACGATTGCTGCGCGTCAAGAGGGCAGAGCGCACCCGCGCGGAAGCCCGGCAACCTGGTTAAGCCTCCAAGGTGCCAATGTGACGCGGTCCGCCAGAGGTGTGGCGGGCAACAAAAGGCGGGCAACGGAGCCCGCCCCTCGCCAGAGGGGCCAGCACGACGTTTCGTGACCAGCTAGCCCCTCCCACGCACGAGGGGCTTTTTGCTGCCAGGCGCAGCGGCCCCCGGCGAATCCCGGAACAGGACAAGGCATGGGCGAACAACGACTGCTGACTTCGGAATCGGTGACCGAGGGTCACCCGGACAAAATGTGTGACCAGATTTCAGACGGGGTGCTGGACGCAATCTTGCGCAAGGACCCGAACGGCCGCGTGGCCTGTGAGACAGCTATCACCAACGGTCTGGTGCTGGTCACCGGCGAGATAACGACAACGGCATACGTCGACATCCCGACGATCGTGCGGGACACGATCCGGGACATCGGCTACACCTCATCGCAGATCGGCTTCGACTCGGAAACGTGCGGCGTGATTACGGCGATCAGCGAGCAGTCGACGGACATCGCGGGCGGGGTGAACCGGTCGTGGGAAGCGCGGCACGGAGTGGTGGAAAGCCCGGGCCTGGAGGTGGGCGCCGGCGACCAGGGGATGATGATCGGCTTTGCATGCAACGAGACGCCGGAGCTCATGCCGCTGACGATCTCCCTGGCACACCGGCTGACGCGCCGGCTGGCAGAGGCCCGGAGGAGTGGCGAGCTTTCCTGGCTGCGGCCCGACGGGAAGTCGCAGGTGACCGTCGAATACACGAACGACTGGAAGCCGCGGCGAGTGGAGGCAGTGGTGGTTTCGACGCAGCATGCGCCGGACGTGGACAACGAGACGATCGCGACGGATATCCGAGAGCATATCATCGGCACGGTGGTGGACCGGAAGCTGATAGACGACGGCACGAAGGTGTTTGTCAACCCGTCCGGGCGCTTCGTCATCGGCGGGCCCAAGGGAGACGCCGGACTGACGGGGCGGAAGATCATCGTGGACACCTACGGCGGGGTGGCACGGCACGGCGGGGGCGCCTTCAGCGGGAAGGACCCGACAAAGGTCGACCGGTCGGGCGCATACGCCGCGCGGTGGGTGGCAAAGACGATCGTGGCGGCCGGTCTGGCGGAGCGCTGCGAGTTCATGCTTTCGTACGCGATCGGGGTGGCGCAGCCGACGTCGATCGGTGTGGAGACTTTCGGGACCAACAAGGTGGCGGAGGAAGCGATCCTGGCGGCAGTCCGGAAGCATTTCGACCTGCGGCCGGGGGCGTTGCTGCGCGACCTGAACCTGCGACGGCCGATCTACCAGCCGCTGGCAGCCTACGGGCACTTCGGGCGGGTTGACCTGAACCCGCCATGGGAGGACACCAGCCGGGCAGACGATGTACGCAAGACGGCCGGACTCGCCCCGTGAGCACGGGGAAAGGGGAACGCTGACGAGTGGATGCGATCATCCTGGTGGGCGGGCAGGGCCTTCGGCTGCGCCCGCTGACGGCGACACGGCACAAGAGCCTGGTGCCTGTCTGCAACCGCGCGGCGATTTCTTATCTCTTTGAATGGCTGGGGCGTTCGAATATCGAGCGGGTGGTGCTGGCACTGGGCCAGCAGAACGAAGACCTGGCCGAGGTCTACCCGGCTGGCCGGCTGGGTGGACTGGAGCTTGTCCACGCGGTGGAGCGGCAGCGGCTGGAATCGGGCGGCGCGATACGGAATTCGGTGGAAGTGGCGAACATCGACGACCGCTTCCTGGTGGTGAACGGCGACATCTATGTGGATTTCGACTTGAGGGCGGCGATCGATGCCCACGCGGCAAAGGAAGCGGACCTGACTCTCGCGCTTGCGACGGTGGAGGACCCGTCGGCTTTCGGTGTGGCCGTGCTGGATGAAGACGGGCTGGTGACCGGATTCGTGGAGAAGCCACCACGGGAATCGGCGCCGAGCAAGCTGGTGAATGCCGGGGTCTGGATCTTCGAACGGCGGATAGCGGACGAGATACCCGAAGGGGCGGTGCGGGTGGAAGAGACGCTGTTTCCATCGCTTGTAGCGCGACGGCGGCCGGTGCTGGGCTACGTGTTCGACGGCCTCTGGGAAGACATCGGCGACCCGGGACGCTACCTGGAGCTGAACCTGGCGCTGGCAGCAAAGCGCGGCGGCTGCGTGATCGACGAGACGGTCGAGACCGCGGGCACGGCCGTGGTGGAGCACGCGGTGATTGGACCGGGGACGCGGATCGAGGCGGGCGCCAGCTTCCGGGAATCGGTGGCCTGGGAAGACTGCCGGGTGGGCGGCGGGGCCGCGGTGGTGCGGAGCATCCTGGCGGACGGCGTGACGATCGGCGAGGGGGCTACGGTGGAAGGGGCTGTGGTCGGGCGCGGTGGAGTTGTGCCAGTGCGGGCGGTGGTGAAGCCGGGCACAGTGATCGAACCGGGAGCCGAGTATCATGACGAGCATGGACGATAGCCCTGTACGTTTCGGGACTGATGGATGGCGCGCCATCATCGCGGAGACGTTCACCTTTACGAATGTCCGCGCCTGCATCCGGGCCGTAGGCGAGCACTTCGCCGA
>SLAK01000276.1 GCA_007126855.1 Dehalococcoidia bacterium
GAACACTCCGACTGGGTGTTCCTGAACGGTGGCACACCGAGCAAGATCGGCGGGCTCATCGAGCGCTTCCGGGCGGCTGCCAAACGGACGGGGCGCACGGTGCGCTTCGCGCTCTATGCGATTCCCCTCTGCCGCGCGACCGACGCCGAGGCTGAACGCGAGGTGCGCGACATGGTGAAGGCCATCCGTTCCGAGACCGTAGAGAAGCGGCGGCTGCGGGTTTCCGGCGCACATGGGATGTGGGAAGAAAGCGATGACCCGCTCACCGTGCTCGACTCGAATGAAGGCTACGCCTCGCGGCTGATTGGGTCGCCAAAGACCATCCTCAAACGCATGAAGGAATTCAACGACCTGGGCGTCGACTGCTTCCACATCACGCTCCAGGACGAGCGCTTCAACACCGAGGTCTTGCCGCGGATCAACCGCTGATCGCATTCACCGTTCCGTGACCCCACCCGGATGCTCGGCTAGCATGGGAACAACCCAACCGGAGCGACTGCCATGGACGCATACAACATAACCGTCGTCGGCGGCGCCGGCATCGTTGGTCGTGAGTTCCTCAAAATCATCGACGAACGCCAGATTCCTGTCGGCCGGCTGCGCCTCCTCGCTACTGCTCGCTCGGCCGGAAAGACCGTCGAGTTTCGCGGCGAGACCATAACCATCGAAGAGACTACCCCGGAAAGCTTCCGCGAAGATGACGACATCGTCTTTCTCTCGGCTTCCGGCTCGGCCTCGCGCGAATACGCGCCGATCGCCCGCGACAAGGGCTGTTTTGTGATCGATGACTCCAGCGCCTTCCGTATGGACCCGGAGGTGCCGCTGGTCATCCCGGAAGTGAACCCGGAAGACCTGGACTGGCACAAGGGCATCGTCAGTCAGCCCAACTGCACCACCACGCCGATGGTGATGGCCCTGGCGCCGATCCACCGCGATAACCCGCTGAAGCGGATCGTCGTCAGCACCTACCAGGCTGTGGCCGGCGCGGGAGCTGCCGCGGTCGATGGCCTCGAGTCGGAGACGCGCGCCGCGCTCGAAGGGCGCCACGAGAATTCGGGAACCCAGAAGCGCGAGATTGCCTTCAACGCCGTCCCCCAGATCGATGTCTTCGATGAGGGCGGCTACACGAAGGAAGAGCTGAAGATGGCCAACGAGACGCGCAAGATCCTGCATTCGCAGGACATCGGCATCAGCGCGACCTGCGTACGCATCCCGACCTTCTTTGGCCATTCGATGGCGGTCTGGGCGGAGTTCGCGAACCCGGTAGACCCGGCCGAGGCGCGCAAGCTGATAGGCACACAGCAGGGCATACGCGTGGTCGACGACCCGGCGTCCGAGCAATACCCCACGCCGATGGACGCCGCCGGCAACGACGAGGTGCTCGTCGGCCGCATCCGCACCGATGCCTCGACGCCGGGCGGCCTCACCTTCTGGTGCGTCACGGATAGCATCCGCAAGGGCGCTGCCACGAACGTGGTGCAGGTTATCGAAGAGGCAGACCGCCGCGGCGTGATCCGCCGCTAGGCCCTGGTCGCCATGCGCGCACGATGGGTGGCGCTGGCCGGGTTCGCGTTTGCGGCACTGCTTCTTCTTGCTGTCGCGGTCGTCGAGCCATTCACGTCATCGCCCGCCACAGAGGCGCCGGGCGATGTTGCCCTCGATTGCGAGGCGACGCTCACCGGGGGCCGCCATCCGGACATCCCTGCGGTCGGGCTGGAGCCGTTGGCGGAGTGCCGCCCGGAGGCTGCGTCGACGCTGGAACGCATCGGCCACGACGGGCCCTTCCCCTACCCGCAGGACGACGGAACCTTTTTCAACCGCGAGGGCTATCTGCCACCCGCGGCTACGGGGGCATACCGCCTGTACACGGTGGACACGCCCGGCCTCGATCACCGTGGCCTGCGCCGCTTTGTGACCTTTGGCGGGGAGGACCGCGACCCGTCCGGTTTCGACATCGCCTACTACAGCGACGACCACTATGACACCTTTTGGCGGGTGACCGAGGAATGATGCTGCCGCCGCCCCCACGGTGCGCCGATCATTGTGATTGGGCGGTCGGGAAGCGCGCACTGACCCTTAGAGCAGGGGCGGGTACAATCGCCCGCGTTGTCCACCTCCAAATCTCAGTAACTCGACGGGGAACTGCATGCCCAGGCTCCAGACGCGCGACATCATCATCTACTTCGAAGAGGAGGGCCAGGGCGATCCCCTGCTGCTGATAACCGGCCTGGGTGCCGACCTGCAGAGCTGGGCGCTGACCGCGCCGGAGCTGGCGAAGCAGCACCGCGTGGTCCGATTCGACAACCGCGGCGCCGGCCGCACGAGCGCGCCGGATCGCCCGTACAGCATCGAGGGCATGGCGGACGACGCGGTTGGACTGCTTGACGCGCTGGAAATCGAAAGAGCGCATGTGCTCGGCTTCAGCATGGGCGGGTTCATCGCCCAGGAGCTGGCGCTCCACCATCCCTCGCGCGTCGGCAAGCTTATCCTCCTGTCCACCGCCGGTGACATCGACGGCTACACCCGGGCAATGCTGCACGCGCTCAGCACCGTGCGGAAGAGCAACGTCAGCCGCGAAGGCTTCGTGCGCGTGATGGCGCCGCTGATCTACAGCCCCGACTTCCTCGATGACCCGGAGCGGCTGGAGCGCGCGGTGCAGAATTCGCTGGCGAACCCCTACCCGCAACAGGACCACGCCTACCTGCGGCAGGTGCAGGCGCTGCTGCGCTTCAACGCGATGCCGCGACTGAGTGAGTTGAAGCACGACACGCTGGTGATGCACGGCGCCGACGATGTGCTGATGCTGCCGCGCAACGGCCAGCGGCTGGCGGATGCGTTGCCGTCCGCGACGTACCAGGAGATGCCGGGCGGGCACGTCGGCCTGCTGGAGCACGCGAAGGAATACAACACCGCCTTCCTCGAGTTCCTCGGTGCGGGCGGCGCATAGGACGCGGCCTGATGAACCGGGTCAGGATCCCTCGCGGCGGCCGGGGCTGGCGGCCTGGTTGTCGGGTTGGCGGTACTGCAAAAGATCGCGCGGTTTGAGCCCAAGCGCCCATGTTGACACGAGCCCGAGGACGGCCGTCCACAGCAGGATGAGCACGTGGCTGCCGACCGCGAAGCTGCCTGCCCCACCCGGGGTTTCGCTGAGCAAGCTGACGGTTTCGGCCACGACGAGTTCGTAAGGCCCGACGTCACCCGGGGTAAGCGGGAGGGTGCGCACGAGATTGGGCCCGATGAGCACGAAGATATAGGCGTAGAGTGGCAATTCTAGGCCGAAGGCCTGGCCCAGGAAGACAAAGACCAGTGCTTCGGACCCGAAAACTGCCAGGATTACGGCGAACAACGTGAGCGCCCGGCGTGGCGTGCGGAGCGAACGCATGCCGTCCACGAAGCTGTTGAGCACCATGCTCAACCAGCGCACCGGGCGTTCGGGTAAGCGGCGGAACACGGGACGCGTCGAGAGGTCACCCGGCGCCCAGGTCTCGGAAACGAAGGCGGCGGTGACGAAGGCCGAGATGAGGACCAGCGTGATCGCGGCGATGGCTTCGCCGGGGACGAGCGGAACCGGCACGAAGAGAAGGGCGACGGCGACCACCACGAACATGGTGAGCCAGTTCAGCGGCGTTTCGACGCCGAAGACCGTCCCGGCGAGTTCGGCGCGGGACAGGTGAAAGCGGTTTGCCGCCACCTGGATGCGGGCCACGTCACCGCCGCGAAGGGGGACCACCATGTTGGCCAGCCGTGAGATGTAGTAGATGGAGATCACGTCGCGGAGTCGGATGCCGCCATGGTGGGAGAGGATGAGCTTCCAGCGGTAGGCGCCGACGGCGTGGGCGAACGTGAAGGTGATCGTGGCCAGGGCAACCCAGGCGAAATTGACCGCCAGCACCCGCTCGACCGCTTCCGGGACGTCGATGCGCCACAAGAGGATGGCGAGCAGCGCGGCGCTGAGGAGGAGCTGGAAGAGCAGGTCGCCGTGGAGTTTGCGCATGCCCATCCATCATGCGGAATTCAGCGATGCTTACGGGTAAGCGAGAGTCTTTAGCCCAGCGTAACGGCGTCGATGTCCCGTTTTGGCATCTCGAGACCAACCCGCGCGAAGTTGTCGATGAGCAGCTCGTCGATCGGGGCGCGGCCGTGGCCGTTCGAATTTATCGCGCGGGACATCTTCACCGTCCGGATCTCCAGACCACGCCCGTCGTAGAGCTCGCGGATGAACGGGTGGCTTGAGTTCGACAGCATGGCGGGCACGCCCCGGCTGGTGAGGTCCTCGAATACGTCGCGGAGGCGGCGTTGCTCGTCCTGGGAGAACTCCGCGCTCGTATAGGACGTGAAGCTGGAAGTGGCGCTGAGCGGCTGATAGGGCGGGTCCAGGTAGACGAAGTCGCCAGGACGGGCTGCCGCGCAGGCTTCTTCGAAGTCCACCGACGTGGGCTCCGCGTTGCGCAGGGATTGGGATGCCGCGCGCAGGCCTTCGGTGTGGAGAATGCGCGGGTTCGCATAGCGCCCGTACGGCACATTAAAGCGGCCACTGCGATTGACCCGGTAGAGGCCGTTGTAGCCGGTCCGGTTGAGGAAGATAAGCCGGGCAGCGCGGCCCACTGCGGTGGCCGGGTCTTCAGCGCGGACCTGGTAGTAGTAGGCTTTGCGGCCCTCGGCATCCCTGCCGAAGAACTCGCCCGCCATGCGCCCCAGCTCTTCGATGAGCTGCTCGACATCGTCCCTCACGACCCGGAATGTCTCCATGAGCGCCCCGTTGAGGTCGTTGAGCCGCGAAGGCAGCCCGGGCCGCTCCTGTTCGAGGGCGAAGAAGACCGCGCCAGCGCCAACAAAAGGCTCATGGTAGGTCACAATGCTTGCGGGGCAACCAGCGGCGACGACGGGGGCCAGCTTGCCTTTTCCGCCTGCCCACTTGAGAAATGGAGCGCTCACGGGCTGATGGTCTGCTGGCGCGCTGTCACGCTCAAGAGCTGCTGCGTCATCTGCAGGCGAGACATCGATTATGCAAGCTCTATGACCCGCGCCTTTCGGCTTCCCCCTCACCCATCACCACCACGAGTTCCTCGCTGCCGTGGATGCCGCGGACGATCTTTTTCTCGATGTCGGCGGTGCGGCTGGCGCCGGTGAGAATGAGCGCGTCCCCGTCGCCGAGATAGGGTTCGACCTGGTGCGGGTATTCAACAATGGTGGCCGGGTCGAGGTCGACGACGACACGCCTTGCGGCGAGCAGCTCGCGGCGGTTGGCCATCTCCCCGGTGAGCACGACGCTGCCGGTGGAGGCGATTGCGGCGGTCGCCTTGAGGCGGCGGTCCCCCTCCTGGAGCGTTGCCTGTTCGGCGATGGTCACGCCCAGCAGTCCCGCGCGCGCCCGGAAGAGGTCGGGCAGGCCGGTGTCCGGTATCGCGGGAGGCACGGTGGTGGGCTTCGGTTCGGCCTGTGGCGCCGAAGCGCGCAGCATGTCCAGACTGTGGCGGGCGCCGCTCCGGGGCAGCCGTTTGCCGACGAGCCGCCCGAAGCCCGGGGCGAGACCGGCCGCCTTGATGCCGATGCGAGCGAAGCGCTCGGCCATGCGGCCACGCCGGCCCGAGCCCAGGCTCCGCGCCCACATCGCCCAGGCGGCTCGTTCCACGCGGTTGCCGGCGCGATGGTCCTCAACCGCGTCGCCGCGAAGGTCGAGCAGCATACGGTGCAGGGGGATGCCGACGGGGCAAATCTCGGTGCAGGCGCCGCAGAGGCTTGATGCGAAGGGCAGATCGTCGGCACGGCCATCGCGCCACAGGAGCGGCGAAATGACGGCGCCGATGGGTCCCATGTAGGGGGAGCCGAAGCTCAGCCCGCCCGCGGCGCGGTAGACGGGGCAGGTGTTCATGCAGGCGCCGCAGCGGATGCAGCGCAGCGCATCGCGGTAGCGCCGGTCGGCGGCGATGGCGCTGCGCCCGTGGTCGACAAAGACGACGTGCCGTTCCTGGCCGGGCAATGGCTCGCCCAGGAAGTGGGTGAAGGCCGTAAGCGGTTGGGCGGTGGCATTGGCCGCGAGCACTTCGAGCACGGACAGCGCGCCCGCCTCGTCCGCCACCACTTTTTCGATGCCGGTGATGACGATGTGGAGCCTTGGGTGGCTCACGCCGAGGGCGACGTTGCCTTCGTTTTCCACGATGGCGATGCGGCCGGAGGATGCAATGACGGCGTTGGCGCCGGTGATCGCGGCGTCGCACCGGGTGAAGTAATCGCCGACCACGTCGCGCACATAGCGGGAGAGCTGTTCGGGGTCGTCGGTATCCAGGCTGGCGCCGGTGCGGTTGAGGAGTTCGCGGATACGCGCGCGGTTGAGATGCAGCGCCGGGGCGGTGATGTGGCTGGGGCCCCGGCCGTCGACGTCTACGATGTATTCGCCGATGTCGGTTTCGAGCACGTCAATACGCGCGTTGCGCAGCGCGTGGGTGAGGCCGACCTCTTCCGCGACCATGGACTTCGATTTTGCGACGCGCTTTGCGCTGCCCAGGAGCAGTTCCACAATCGCCACGGCGTCTTCCGCGCTTGCGGCGCGGTGGTAACCGATGCTGCGTTCGGCGAGTTTCTCGCGCACCTCGGCGTGGAGCCGGGCCATGTTGTCAACGGCGTGGGTGCGGGCGTCCTGGGCGCGTTGCGCGGCGTCGGCCGGCGCGCGGGAGAGCATGGCGTGTGAATCGACCACGAGCTGGCGCATGAGCGGCAAGACGCCCGGGTCTTCGCCGCGTGCCTCGATGTCCTGTGCCGCGCGTTCACGGAAGCTGCTCATGGGAGCGCCCTCGCGAGCACTTCGGCCATGCTCCAGGTTTCGATGCGGAGCCGCTCTTCGCGCGCGGCGGTCTCCAGGTGGAGCAGGCACGAGAGATCGGCCGAGACGAGGACGCGGGCGCCGGTCTGCCGGACGTCGGCGAGTTTGCAGGCGGACATTTCGCGGGAGACTTCGGGGAACTTGACGCTGAAGGTGCCGCCGAAGCCGCAGCATTCGTCTTCGTGGGTGAGTGTGCGCACCTCCAGCTCGCCGATGGAGCCCAGCAGGTCCTTTACGGTCAGCGTGATGCCGAGCTCGCGGCGGCCGTGGCAGGAATCGTGGTAAGCGACGACGCCGGGCAGGCTGAGCTCGAGGGATTCACGTTTCGGGTGATTCGCGACATAAGAGCAGAATTCAACGAAGCGCCGCGAGCGGATGTCGGCGGTCCTGCGCCGGTCGCGCTCGAAAAGGCCGGGCAGGTAGTGCCGTATCATGCTGGTGCAGGAGCCGGAGGGGACGACGATGGTGTCGACGTCGGTGGCGGCACGGAGCGCCTGGCGCCCGACGCGCCGGGCTTCTTCGCGGAAGCCGCTGTTAAAAGCGGGCTGGCCACAGCAGAGCCCGTCGATTGCCTCGACGGTGTCGCCCAGGGCTTCCAGCACGCGCCGTGCATGTAACGCGTCGTCCGGGCGGGCGACAGCCATGTAGCAGGGAATGAAAAGTCCCACGGTGGCCATGGCCGTCACGCTATCCTGCGAAGCGGCAGGCCCGCAACTAGGCGTCGCCATTTGGGAGGCGGCTTCCGCGTTTTGCGCCAGGGTGTGGGAAGCGTTAAGCTAACCAAAGAGAAGTAACTACTGAATCACAAGTGGGGGAATGCCAATGGCTGATGCCAGCATCAAAGTGAATGACAACGGCCCAATCCTTGTGCAGGGGACCTTCCAGCTGCTCGATGGCGAAGGCAACCCGATGGACACGAAAGAAACCATCGCGCTGTGTCGCTGCGGGCAGTCTTCGAACAAGCCGTTCTGCGACGGCACCCACGGGAAGGTGGGTTTCCAGTCGGCCTGCCGCCGCCAGGCGTGAGCTTCCGCGCCGGAGCAGGTCTGGCCGTGCTACCCTCGCGCTACTGCAAAACGAGGAGGGTGGCATGGACTACCAGCAGATCCGCTATGAGCAGCGCGGGAGCGTTGGCCTCATCACGCTGAACCGCCCGGAGCGCTTGAACGCTTGGACGGACCAGATGCAAGAAGAACTACGCCACGCGGTGGAGCACGCCAATGCGGAGCCGTCGATCGGCGCGGTGGTGTTCACCGGCGAAGGGCGCGCCTATTGCGCCGGCGCAGACATCTCCGGCTGGGCCAACCAGATTGAGCGTGGAGAGGAACGCCGGGGGAGCGCCACCCGCGGCGACGACAACTGGGTGAAATTCATCCAGCGGCAGCCCAAGCCGACGATCGCGGCGCTGAACGGCGCCGCTGTGGGCA
>SLAK01000010.1 GCA_007126855.1 Dehalococcoidia bacterium
GAGCCGAGCTGATGAACCATCTTGCTCCGGAGGGGCCCGTGTACCAGGCGGGCACGCTGAGCGGGAACCCGCTGGTGATGGCGGCCGGCGCGGCGATGCTCGACCTGCTTGCTAGCGAGGGTGTCTATCCGCGGCTGGAACAGGTGGGGAGCTTCCTTGAGAACGGCCTCACGGCGGCGATCAAGCGTGCCGAAGCGCCGGCCTCGGTGGTGCGCAAGGGCTCGATGCTGACCGTGTTCTTCCGGCCTGAGCCACCGCGGAACATGGCCGAAGGCCAGGAGAGCGATACTCAGATGTTCGGACGCTTCCACCGGGCGATGTTGGAGCGCGGCATCATGCTGCCGCCGTCGCAATTTGAAGCGTGGTTTGTGTCGACCGCCCACAACGAGGCGCAGATCGACGAGACCGTGAAGGCCGCTCACGAAGCCATGCGAGCGGCCACCGGACACAGCCATCTGCGGAACGGCGGGCAGGGATGAACGCAATCCGCATCGGGACGCGCGCGAGCAAGCTGGCGCTCGCCCAGAGCGAGGCGGTGGCGCGGCTGCTGCGCGACGCGAATCCCGGTGTGGCGGTGGAGCTGGTCGAAATCACGACCCGCGGCGACGCAGACCGGGAGACGCCGCTCAGCGAAGGATCGAGCGTGGGGTGGTTCACGACGGCGATCCAGCAGGCGCTGCTACGTAACGAGATCGACATCGCGGTCCACAGCTACAAGGACCTGCCGACGAAGCGCCCGGACGGACTGACCATCGCGGCGGTGCCCCTGCGGGCGGACCCGCGGGACGTGCTGGTGAGCCGCAGCGGGCAGCGGTTGCGGGACCTGCCGGCCGGGGCCGTAGTCGGCACGAGCAGCCCGAGGCGAAGCGCACAGATCCTGGCTGGCCGGCCCGACCTTCGCGTGGAATCGATACGGGGCAACGTCGAGACGCGCATCGCGAAAGTGATGGACGGGCACTACGACGCGGCGGTCCTTGCGCTTGCGGGGATGCAGCGGCTGGGCCGCGAAGACGAGGCGACGCAGGTGTTCGGCTACGAGGAGATGGTGCCGGCGCCGGCGCAGGGCGCGCTCGCGGTCGAATGCCGCAGTAGCGACGAACGGGCGATGGCGCTCGCGCGGTCTATCGACGATCCGGACCTGCGCAACATCGTCACCGCGGAGCGGGTGTTCCTGGCGACGCTGGAGGCGGGCTGCTCGTTCCCGGCAGCGGCCTATGCCGAGCACTTCGGCTCGACCATCAAGTTGCACGGGCTGGTAGCGCCGGAGGGGCGCGTCGTGCGCTCGAAGATCGGCGGGCCGCGCAAGACGGCGGCCGGGCTCGGGAAGTCGCTGGCGCTTGAGCTGATGCGGTCCGCCGGGATGGAAAGGGGGACATCATGAGCCATGGCAATGTGGTGGTCACCGGCGCGTCGACGGGCATCGGCCGCGCCTGCGCCCTCTACCTGGACCGGAAGGGTTGGCGTGTCTTCGCGGGCGTGCGCAAGGAAGAGGACGGCCGGGCGCTGGCGGGCCGCGCGTCCGAAAGGCTCCACCCGCTAATGCTGGACGTGACCGACGACGTGGCTGTGGCGAAGGCTGGCGAGACCGTGCGGGAGGCGGCCGGCGAGGACGGCCTGCAGGGCCTGGTGAACAACGCCGGGCTCGCCATCGGCGGGCCGCTGGAGTTCTTGCCACTAGAGGACATACGCGACCAGTTCGAGGTGAACCTGTTCGGGCAGGTTGCGGTGACGCAGGCCATGCTGCCAATGATCCGCCAGGGACAGGGCCGCATCGTGAACATGAGCTCGGTTTCGGGGCGGGCGGCGGCGCCATTGCTCGGGCCATACGCGGGCTCGAAGTTCGCGCTGGAAGCGATGAGCGATGCGCTTCGGGTGGAGCTGCAGCCGTGGGACATCGCCGTGATAGTGGTGGAGCCGGGCGCGATCAAGACGCCCATCTGGAACCGGGGCATAGCGCGGGCGGAGCAGATCCGGGAGCGGCTTCCGGAGGCAGCGGAGCACTTCTACGGGGAGGCGATGGACCGGCTCATACAGGCGGCGCGGGAATCGGACGAACGGGGGATCCCCCCGGCGAAGGTGGCGAGGGCTGTATACCGGGCGCTGAGCGCGAAGCGGCCGAAAACGCGCTACGTGATTGGGCGCGACGCGCGGATCACGACGCTGGCGGGCTGGCTGCTGCCGGACCGGGCACTGGACCGGGTGAAGACCCGGAAGGTTGGTCTTCCAGGGCCTGGCGAGGGATTGCAGTAGCAAGGATACTTCGCATTTACCCTTGCCGGGCGGTGGGCATGATATGTGACATGACTGCTTTCGAGCTACGCCGGGCATGGATCGAGTGACAAACGCGAACGGTTCACGCGGCAACGACGCCCCGCCATGGTGGGACTCATGGCGCGGCGTGTACTTCGCCGCACTCAAAGTGCTCAAGCAAACGGAGCCGGACCTCATCGCGGAGATGGGGTTCGGGTACGTGTGGCTGGACGTGCTCGCGCGGCTCGCTGACTCGCCGCATGGCCGGCGGTACCGCATGCAGGAACTGCAGGACGCGTCGATGTTCACGCGCAGCGGCATGACACGGCTGGTGGACCGCATGGAGCAGGCGGGGCTGGTGCAGCGCGAGAACGTGCCCGGCGACCGCCGCGGGGTGTTTGTGGTGCTCACCGACAAGGGCATGGACGAGTACCAGCAGGCCATGGCGCACCACATGAAGTCGATCGAGCGCGAGTTCGGGCGCAGGCTCACGTCGGAACAACACGAGACAGTGGCGGCGGCGCTCTTTCAGTTCTGGCACGACGCCGGTCCTGCTGAGGAAGCGGGTGGCGACCGCCGGGGTCAGTGAGCTGCGGGCGACGGCACGCGCCGTTCATCTTT
This sequence comes from Dehalococcoidia bacterium, assembly GCA_007126855.1. Classification (GTDB taxonomy): domain Bacteria; phylum Chloroflexota; class Dehalococcoidia; order Tepidiformales; family Tepidiformaceae; genus SLAK01. Next base: position 2,872 of record SLAK01000010.1, read on the forward strand.
CGTGAAGCCCCAGCCACGCTCAAGGAGCTGGCGCTCCCAGGCGGCATCCGAAAGCGCCTTCCGTTCCTGGATGGCGGCAATCGCGTCATTGCCGATGGGCCAGCGGAGCGGCAGCGGCTGCTGGAGCTGCACGATGTCAGCCATCGCGGCGGCAACGGCATCCGAGCCGGGACGCGTGGCGGCCAGCCGGCGAAAGAACTCCAGCGAGCGCTCGACGCCGGCCTGGTAGTCGCTGCGACCCTCGCGGACGGCTTCGCAGACGTCCAGGTTGGTGGTCTGCCAGTCGCTGCGGTACATACCGGGCTCGAGGATGGTGACCTGGACGTTCCACGGCGCGACCTCTTCGGCGAGCGCTTCGGACATGGCTTCGACCGCGTGTTTTGACGCGGCGTAGAAGCTCATCAACGGGCTGGGGACCTGGCCGGAGAGGGAGCTGACATTCACGATCTTGCCCAGGCGGCGGCAGCGCATGTGCGGCAGGACGGCCTTCACCAGTCGCCACTGGCCCATGAAGTTGGTGTCGAGCTGGCGGCGGATTTCGTCCTCGCTGAAGTCTTCGACCGGGCCATAGAGGCCGTAGCCGGCGTTGTTGATGAGCACATCGAGCCGGCCGAAGCGCTGGATTGCTTCTTGCACCACGCGGTCGATGGCCGCGCCATCACTGACATCGAGCTGCACGGGGAAGATGTGGTTTTCGAAGCCCTGGACGACGGTCGCGGCATCGCGGCCAGGGTTGCGCATGGCGGCGACGACGGTGTTTCCGCGGGCGGCGCACTCGCGGGCGGCCGCAGCGCCGAAGCCACGGGAGGCCCCGCTGATGAGCACGATATTGTCGCGTTCCCAGCGCCAGTCGGGTGGCGGAGGCGGCTCCGGGTCGCCTTCGTAGAGGGGACGGCGCCAGTTGCCGAGCGCGCCGCTGCGGCGAAGGTAGGCCCATTCCTCGTCCGAGCTTCGCCGGTGAATGGGGATCATGTGGACGGCGTCGTTGCCGACGGGCCAGCGCATGGGGAGGGGCTGCTCGAGCTCGACGATGTCGGCCATGGCGGCGCCGACGGATGCTGAGCCGGGGCGGGTGGCGGCGGTAGCCTGGAAGTTCGCCAGGAAGCGGTCGACGGTAGCCTGGTAGGGGCTTCGGCCCGTGCGGACCGTTTCGCAGATGTCCAGGTTGGTCGTCTGCCAGTCGCTGGCGAACATGCCGGGTTCGATGATGCAAACCTGCACGCCGGTGTTCGCGAGCTCGAAGCGCAGGGATTCGGACATGGCTTCGACGGCGTGCTTGGAGGCGCAATACATGCCGATGACGGCGGCCGGCATACGGCCCGCGGTGGAGCTGACGTTGGCGATCTTGCCTCTGCCCTGCGCGCGCATGTGGGACAGGACAGCGCGGATCATGCGCCACTGCCCCAGGAGGTTTGTATCGAGCTGGCGCCAGAGCTCGGCTTCGTTGACATCCTCGATCGGGCCGTAGAGACCATAGCCGGCGTTGTTGATGAGGGCGTCGACGCGGCCGAAGCGGCGGACGACTTCGGCGACGAGCTCCTGGGCGCGTGCGCTATCAAGGACGTCGAGCTGCATCGGGAAGATACGGTCCTCGTAACCTTCGACGACGGCGGGGCCGTCGCGGTCCGGGTTGCGCATGGTAGCGATGACAGTGTTGCCGCGCGAGGCGATAAGACGGGCCGCGGCGGCGCCGAAGCCGCGCGACCCGCCGGTGATGATGACGACCTGCTGGTTGGCCATAGTTCACCCCCTGTTGCGCAATGGAGCCTATCATCCCGGCTGGCGCGGGCGCGTGTCGAATTGGCTGCGTAGACTTGCGCAGCGGAGCAAGCACACGTGAGCGGTATCGCGCGCCAGTGGCGCGCCCGGCTGGTTGGAACCGGCCAAAGAGGATTGGCGGCGCGGCGTGATTGAACCCGGGATCTTCGCAGCACTGGGGGCCGCGGCAGCGTGGGCGACAAGCAGCACGCTGATGGCGACGCAGTCGGCGCGGATGGATTCGGGCTCTATCAGCGCCATCCGCCTGACCTTCGCGGCGATCTTTTTCATGACGGTGCTGTTCGCGGCGGGCCAGCAGGGCGAGATCCGGGACATGGGCTGGAACCACGGCGCGCAGCTCATCCTGAGCGCACTGCTGGGGCTTGCCGTCGGGGACACGCTGTATGTGGTGGCGATCGGGATGGTGGGGATGGCCCGAGCGTTCACCATCGCGCTCGGCACCTTCACGGTGCTGGCCTACGCGTTTTCGATCGTGTTCCTGGGCGATGCGGTGACGATTGCCGTCATCGTCGGCTCGGTGCTGGTGTTGACGGCTATCTACCTGGTGGCCTTGCGCGGCCGGCCGAAGGCATCGGCTGACGACCCGAACGTGGTGATGGTATCACCGCGGCGGGTGTTCCTCGGGCTGGCCATCGTGCTCATCGCCGGGGCGTGCTGGGCAGGGGCAGCCGTATGGACGCGGGCGGTCGCGCTGGACTACGGGACGCTGGCGGTGGGGTCGATCCGGCTGCCGGCGGCGGCGTTCCTGGTGTCGATGTACGTGGCCATCAATGGCGCGTCGGCGGTGCGGCAACGGCAGGTGAGCCGGAGGAGCGCGATGCTGCTGGCGATAGCGGGGATCGCGGGGACGGGGCTGGGCGGGCTGCTCTACCTGGTTGCGCTGAAGGATATCGGGGCCGGGCGTGCGGCGGTGCTGGCGTCGATGTCGCCGCTGTTCGCACTGCCGCTGGGCGCGCTGATATTGAAGGAGCGGATCACGCTCTGGGTGGCGGTGGGGACGGTGCTGGCGGTTTGCGGCATTGTGTTGCTGTCGGTGTAGGCTGTTGTGACTCTTGTAATGAGGAAATGCGGATGACTCACGATCTCCACACGCTGAAACGCATCGACGCTCGAACCGTATGGCAGCACGAAGCCCGCGACTTCACGCCCTGGCTCCTGGAGCACATCGACGAGCTGAACCGCGCCATCGGCTTCGAAATCGAGCTGGATGGACGCGAGGGCCGAGTGGGGCCATTCGCTGTAGATCTCTTCGGCACAGAGGTTCAAACGAATCATCCTGCGATTATCGAGAACCAGCTGACTGATACCGATCATTCGCATCTCGGGCAGCTGCTGACTTACGCAGCGGGATTAAAGGCTGGTGTGATCGTGTGGATTGCGCCGCGCTTCCGTGACGAACACCGCGAGGCGCTGACCTGGCTGAACGAGGTCTCGGGGGAGGCGGTGAACTTCTTCGGTGTGGAGATAGAGATCCTGGAGATCAACGGCCAGCGGGCGCCAAACTTCAAACTGGTCGCGGAGCCGAACACGTGGGCGAAGACCGGGGCCGCTCTGACGTGGAGCCAGGCGGCGCTCCAGTCGCCGAGGATGGCTGCCTACCAGGCCTTCTATAGCGATGTGTTGGCGCTGCTGCGAGAGCGTCACCCAGACGTTACCTCCATGAGGAAGGCACAACCCGCAAGCTGGCTAAGCATGGCGGCAGGCCGTGCCGCGTACCGCTTTACACTGGCATTCACTCAGGACGCGCGCTTCTGTATGCAGGCGGAGGCTGACACCACGGACCGGGAAAAGAACCTTGAAGACATCGAGTCTCTCTGGCAGAACCTGGACCCGGCGGAATGGCAGGATCTCGGGCAGTTGGTGCTGGATACTTCGGAAACTCGCCGTGCACAGCGAATCACGCTCTTCGCTCCCCGAAGCGTGACCATTGACTCGGACGAAGAAGAGCTCGACTGGCTAAAGGAATGGATCGTGGGGAGCACAGCGCGGTTCGTCGAGTACTTCCGCCCAAGGATCAAGGCGCTGTCGTAGCGCCGTTTCGCTGTGAGCAGATGCGAAGCGCCCCCGGAGCGCACTGCTGCCGGGGGCACTTACGGAGAGGGAAGCCGGTCCGGGGGCGGGCTGTGTAGTCGCACAGGCCGCTCCGGGAGCCAGGGCTTGCTGCAACGAGGAGGCCTTGCTGGCGCCTTTTTCAAAGGGCAATCGCACCCCGACAATCGCTATTTCTTGCGGCGCAGCCCGGCCGGTGGTGGCGCGCTTCCCCCTGTGCAGCGCGCCACCGGTCGGCGGACTATGGATTCGACGCGGCCGTTTCTTTCTCTTCCCCGTCGGGGGTGAGCAGCGGATAGACGCCTTCTTCGTCGTGGGTTTCGTTCCCGACGAGGGGCGGGTTGAAGACGCAGATCATGCGAAGGTCGGTATGGGCGCGGAGCCAGTGCTTCTCATGGCCGTCCAGGCAATAGAAGGTGCCGTCGTTGATCGGGTAGACCTTGCCGGTCTCAATCAGCTCGATCTCGCCCTCGCCGCCGACGCAGTAGACCGCCTCGATGTGGTGCTTGTACCAGATGTAGGTTTCGCTGCCGGCCTTCAGGTGCGTGTCGTGCATGGAAAAGCCACAGCCATCTTTGGCCAGGAGGAGGCGCCGGCTGTTGAAGGTCGGCGCCTCGACGTCTCGGTCGGTCCCGACAAGGTCCTGAAGAGTTCGAACGATCATGCAACCTCCGGGGATGTACAGGTAGTGGTGAGCGCCATGCGCTTCCCGGGTGTGAGCACCTAAACGGCGACCGGTTCGCGGTCGGCCGCTTCGAGTGCGCCCGGGAGGGCCGCTTTGACGCTCTCCTTGAGGATTTCGAGGCCGGCCTTGAGCGATTCATCGTCGATGATGAGCGGCGGCAGAACCTTGATCACCTCGGACTCGGGGCCGGAGGTCTCGATGATGAGGCCGCGCTTGAAGGCTTCGGCGCTCACAGCGTTGGCGAAGTCGGGTATCGCGGTGGCGATGCCCTGGATGAGGCCGCGGCCGCGGAGTTCCGGCTCCTTGAGGCCGGGCACGGTGGCGACGATGTCCTCGAGCACCGCGCGGACGATGTCGGCCTTGCGGAGGGTTTCCTTCTGGAGCCGGTCATCCTGCCAGTAGAGCTTGAGGGTCTCGGTCGCGGTAACGAAGGCGGCGTTGTTGCCGCGGAAGGTGCCGTTGTGCTCGCCGGGATCCCACTGATCAAGCTCCGGCTTCATAAGCGTGATGGCGAGCGGCTGGCCGATACCGCTAAGCGACTTGGAGAGGCAGATGATGTCGGGGTCGATGCCGAATTCTTCGAAGCTGAAGAAGGGGCCGGTGCGGCCACAGCCGGCCTGGATATCGTCGATGATAAGCAGCGTGCCGTGCTCGTGGCAGACGCGCTGGAGTTGTTGCATCCATTCTGCGGTGGCGGTGTGGAGGCCGCCCTCGGCCTGAATCGTTTCGACGATAACAGCCGCGGGGATCTCGACGCCGCTGCCGCTGGTTTCGAAATAGCGCTCGAGGTACTCGATGGTATTGAGGTCGTCCTTGAAGAAGCCCTC
>SLAK01000085.1 GCA_007126855.1 Dehalococcoidia bacterium
AGGTCGGCAATGCCAACCGGGCCGGTCAGGACCGGGGCATCTTCGCCATCCACGGCTCCGCCGGAAGTGCTGCCTCCAAGACGCACCTGGACCTCGTTCTTCGTGAGCACCACGATCTCGTAGAGCGACTGCGCCCCGCGGGGGATCGCCTCCCACGGCCAGTGCCACACCGATTCCGTGTACGGATACAGCAGCTCGCAGTTTATGGGCCGGCCCTGGTCATCGACGTCGGCGCAGACCATGGGCGCGCCGATCTGGACGCCGGTCGGACCCTCCCCCGGCGGGGGATGGAACCGCGCATAGACTTCCGCTTCAAGCAGCGCGCCCTCCCGGTTGATGACCCATTCCTGCGTCTTGCCCAGGTTGAGCCGGTTCGCGTAGATCAGCTCGTTCGTGTTCCGGATCTCGCGACCCTCAACCTCCAGCACCAGGTCGCCAGGCTGGAGGCCCTGCTCAGGCTCGGTCCCGTCGGGCATCTCGCCGATAACCCGGGCTTCCGACGCCGGAGCACCGGGGACTACGTCGACGACCTGCGCCATCGTCAACGCACGGTCGCGCGGGATCATGAAACCCACGCCAAGCAGCAACACGGCGAGCACCACGTTCATGAATACGCCCGCATAGAGGACGATCAGCCGCTTCCAGGGCGGCGATGCGGCAAGCGAGCGCGGGTCGCTCGGGTCTTCCTCGCCAAGCAGGCGCACAAAGCCGCCGATCGGCAGCCAGTTCAGCGTGTATTCGGTATCTCCGCGCCGGAAGCTCGCGCCCTTGATGCGCGGCGGGAAGCCGATGCCGAACTCCAGCACCTTGATGTTGAAGATCCGGGCAGCGACGAAGTGGCCCAGTTCGTGGATGACCACCAGCGGGATCAGCAGCGCAAGCAGGAGCAGCGCGGCCCGCAGAATGGAGCCCCCCGCATCGAAAAAGCCAAGGATGAGGAAGGTGGAAAAGTCCATCAGACAGCGGCCTCCCGGGCGGCTGCACGTGCCCAGCCGTCGGCGTCAAGGATCGCCTGGAGCTCAGGTTCCGGGACGGGGCGGTGGCGGTCCATTACTTCTTCCACGATGGCGGGAATATGAGTGAAGCGCACTTCGCCGGTAAGGAAGCGTTGAACCGCGATCTCATCCGCCGCAGCCATCACGGCCGGCATAGTGCCGCCGGTCTTGCCCGCCTCCATGGCAAGCGCCAGGCAAGGAAAGCGGTCCATATCCGGCGTCTCAAAGGTCAGGCTGCCCACGGATGCGAGGTCGAGCGGCGGCATCGCCGCCTCCGGCAGGCGTTCCGGGTAGGCAAGCGCGCACTCTATCGGCAGGCGCATATCTGGATAGCCGAGCTGCGCCTTCACACTCCCGTCGCTGAATTCGACCAGCGAGTGGACTATCGACTGGCGGTGCAACACGACCTCCACCTGCTCCATGGCCACGCCGAACAACCACATTGCCTCGATCGTTTCCATCCCTTTGTTCATCAGCGTGGCGCTGTCCACAGTGATCTTCGCGCCCATTTTCCAGGTCGGGTGGTCCAGGGCCTGCTCAGGCGTCACAGCCTCCAGCTCGTGCGGTACAAAGTCGCGGAAGGCCCCGCCACTGGCCGTAAGGATGATGCGGCGGATGGGGTGACCATCTTCGCCCCAGAGACACTGCCAGATCGCCGAATGCTCGCTGTCCACCGGCCGCAGCTCGCCGCCGCCTTCGAGCATCGCGCGGCGCAGCAGGTGGCCGGCCATCACCAGCACTTCCTTGTTCGCAATCGCGACCGGCAGCCCGCGTTCCAGCGCCCGCAGCGTCGGGATCAGCCCCGCAGCGCCGGCAGTGCCGACGAGCAGGATGTCTACATCCTCCAGCGCGGCCATCTCGTCCATCGGCACGACCTCGGCGCCGATCGCCTCGACAGCATCCCGCACCGAGGGGCACTCCGCCTCTGCCGCCACGAAACGCGGCTTGCATGCGGCAACCTGGCTTGCCAGCAGGTCGCAGTTGTTGCCGGCGGCAAGCGCATGCACGCGGAAGCGATCGGAGTGGCGTGCAATGACGTCGAGCGCCTGGCAGCCAATTGAACCCGTTGAGCCAAGGACGGCAACGCGCAGCGGTGAACGGTCCACAAGATGATGGTATCGGGTTCCTGGCCCAGCAGACAGGCTGGGACCCCTGGATGTCGCCGTAGCGACCCCGGGCCCCGGCCTGTCTCGCCCGCAGTGGACCTCAGGCCGCCCGTGCCCCCGCGTCCCTGGATGCCGACTGCGCCATAACCCCGAACCGCTCCAGGAATCGCGACATATCCTCCGACACCTCGGAAAGCTGGCTCGCGAGCGCCGCCACTTCGCCCACCTGGGCCGATACTTCCTCCACGCTGGCAGATACTTCCTGGCTGGCCGCCGCCGATTCTTCCGAGATGGTCGTCGCGCTGTTGATGGACTCCGTGGCCCGCGTGCTCCCTTCCCGCATCTCGCCGGATAGCTCATTGAGCCGCCCGGCAATCGAGCCAAGCTGTTCGACCACGTCGACCAGGCTTCCTGCGTGCGCCTGCATCGAATCCGACGATTCAGCGATGCGCCGGATCTCGCTGTTCACGTCGGTGGCGCTTTCGACGATCCGGTCGAGCGCGGAGCCGGCATCCTGCGCCTGCGTGCTGCCGGTCTCCACGTCCTGCACCGTGCTCTCCATCGCCTTCACGGCCTCGCCGGTGCCTTCCTGCACCGCTGCGATGAGCGTGGCGATCTCCTTCGTCGCAACCGCTGTGCGCTCCGCGAGTGAACGGACATTTTCGGCCACGACCGCGAAACCGCGCCCCATATCGCCCGCACGCGCCGCTTCGATGGCAGCGTTCAGGGCCAGCAGGTTCGTCTGGCTGGCGATGTCTTCGATGACCTGGATGATCGTGCCGATCTCCGAGCCGCGGCGCCCCAGCTCCTCCACCTGTCCGGCCGTGCTGGTCACCGCCTGGTGGATGGTCTCCATCGCCTGCACGGTGGACTGGACGCTGAACTTGCCTTCGCGAGCGGCTTCGAGCGAGCCCTGGCCCTTCTCGTCGGCGAGCCGGGCAGCTTCGGCGACCGCGTCCAGCGCCGCTTTCACCTCCTCGGCCGTGGTCCGGGCCTGGTCGACCGCGACGGTCTGGTCACTGGCACCATCAGAAACAGCGGTGATGGCCTCGTTCAGCCGCTGCATCTCCTCGCTCAGCGTGGTCATGGCGCCGGTCTGTTCACTGGCGCCGCGAGCGACTTCCTGGATCGCGTTGGCGATCTCCCGCGAGGCGCCATCGACCTGGCCCATCCCGGTATCCAGCGAACGGGAAACGCTCCGCAGCGTTTCATTCGTCTCCACTATCCGCTGCACCATGCCGGCAAAATAGGCCTCGATGGCCAGCGAAATGTCGAGCACGAAGGCCTTGTTGATGGCAACGATTGTCTCTGCGAGTTGCTGCCCCTTCAGGCGTTTTGCCAGGCGCGGATAGACGAGTTCGCCGTACACCGCGTAGTTGCCGATGTTCCAGCGCGGCTCAATGTTCAGGTCCGCGTGGCGCGTGCCCACCTGCAGCCGGTGGTCGAAATAGTCCCTGCCAAAGCGCGCTGCCAGCAGCCTGAGGAAGTAGTCCTTCTGGGCGTATTCAAGCCGTTCCCGGCTTGACCCCGCAGCCTGCACCCGGCTGCTGACTTCCAGGAAGCTGAAGGAGTAGTCGTAGAAGGCCTTCACGATCGCGTCGGCCTCAGGTTCGAGCACCTGCGCCGCCCTGCGGATCGCAGCCACATCAGTGTCGGTCAGGTCGATCCATTCGAGCCGCCGTTTCCGGTCGTTGTCGTCGATACCGAGCTGGTCAGCCACGGACAAATCCTGCATGTCTCCTCCAATTGGGCAGTGCGGGCTGACGAAAGTGTCCAAAGCCAGGAGGACGGCATCGATAAGGGACTTCCCGATGGTGAGCGATCCCGCTTCACTATTTCTTCCATTCCAGCATGTCTAGTGTAGAAATATCCGAAATCAACCGCGCCAACCGCGTAAACTCCCCGCCTCCTTCTCGCTCGCGAGACCCACTAAATAGCACGGAGGCCACGTGGACCGCCGCTCCCGTATCCTTTGGCTATGCACCTGCTTGTCGATGGAAACAATGTCGCCTGGGCCGGCTTCCACGCGCTCGGCCGCGCCATGGGCGCCGACACCCCGGAACGCAAAACCCGTGCCACCCTGCTCGGGCTCGCGCAGACGGTCTTCGGCCTGGTCGTCCGCGGCGGTGAACCGCCCAACGGCCGCAGCGGTCAGGCCAGCTTCGCCTCCAATGCCGTCGAAGCCCTGGTCGTCGCCTTCGACCAGGGACGGCCCCTGCGGCGACGCAGCATCTGTCCCGCCTACCAGACCGGCCGCGAAGGCCAGTCCTCCTTCGCCGAAAACGAACCGCACGTCACCAAGGCAATCGATCAGTTCCGCGAGGCCGCTGCGTTCATGCCGGTCACCGTCCTGCAGGGCACGAACACCGAGGCCGACGACCTCATCGCCGCCTACGCCCTGCAGTCTGAACCGGACGCCATCCGCATCGCCTCCACCGACCGCGACTTTCTGCAGCTCGTCGACACGCGCATCTCCGTCTACGCGCCGGTCAAAGGCATCGTGATCGACGCCGACAACTTCGAGCAGCACGCGATGCCAAAGGCGAAGGACGGCGACATCATCCGCTTTCCGCGCGAGCGCTTCCTGGACTTCCGGGCGCTTTGCGGCGACATGAGCGACGACCTCCCGGGCGTCCCCGGCATCGGAGAGCTCACCGCAGGCAGGCTGCTCGCGTTCGCACCGCTGGACGATCTCCTGGCGAAACCGCCGCTGGTGCACGAAGCGCTCCAGCGCGGCGCCAAACGCATCGAAAACCTGCTGGCGCAGCAAGACTCCCGCGACATCATCGAGCGCAACCGGCAGCTCATGGACCTGCGCCTGGGCGCATCCCACTTCCCCGACCTGGACCCGTGCACCGCGCGCGGTACATTCGATGCTGACCGCTTCCGCGCATGGCTGGACGACCAGCGCATGGGCCGCATCGACACCGATGCCATCGTCCAGGCGCTCCACCGCCTCGCCGAGCGGCAGCCACAGGCGTGAACGATATGCCGCCGGGGCGGTAGACTGCGGTAGGGGCGATTAGCTCAGCTGGCTAGAGCACCTCGTTTACACCGAGGGGGTCGGGGGTTCGAGTCCCTCATCGCCCACCATCTAACTCGCTGCGACGTGGCCAACGTGATGAAACGTCCCAGTGTCGGCGGCCTCTGGTACGGTGTCGCGACTGATAGCTGGCGGGCTATGACCTTCGCGCGAGTGCAGGGCGCGGGCATGTCCGGCAGCTTCGTGGAAGTAAAAGGCAAGGACCATTTCTGCTGGTTTCCGGCGTGACCTACCCGTTATCCAGGGTGTACCGCACAGCGTCTTGCACGTCGTAAGGGGTAAAGCGCGACTGAAGGGCACCATGTTGAACAGCCCGCAGCAATTCCGCGCCCAGTGGTTCGCGGCGGGGAAACACACCTCGATTCACGGCTTCCATCAGTCTGTCCAGCGGGTTCATATACGCGTCCTGATAGCGCACACACGAGCGCCGGATAACGAAGGGGTGATCGCCAACATCCAGGTGGAAAGTCGGATCGGGGCACCCCTGCCGGTGGGTTGTAATGTTGATGACGGCCACAGCGCCATCGACCGGGTTGCTGAGCACGATCCAAAGATGGTCGTGGGGATCGAGGCCGAGGACCGTATCGCCCGGGCTCACGACCGCCCGGCCGCCAAGGCCTTGAAGGCGTGAAGGGCCTCCACTTCGGCGGCAATGTGCTCGATTTCCTCGTCCGACTTCCCTGCCTCGCGAAGAATGACCCGGGCGTCAATAGGGAGTGCCGAACCATGCGGGTTCTCCCATTCCGGTAGCGTGTGCATGTAGTCAACGAGATCCCACTTCCGAAGGTGGCCAAACTGCTTGAACACGTTCTCGACCAATTCCACCTCGTAAGGCGAAAGTGCACGAAGCTTCGGCGACGCTAGCAACGTCACGTCATAGTTCGATGGCGGCGAGATGTACTCCTGCCACGGTCCGCCCTCTGCAAGGCCGGACTTGTGGCAGTCATAGACCTGGCTCAGGACTGGGCCATGATCCATTGACACCATCCGATCCCCGGTGATGGTGCGGCCCGTTTGAATGAGCGCCTGCCGGTCAGCGAGATACAGCAGCTTGATCAGCTTGATGTACGCCATCGTCCCACCGTGCCGCTCAAGCAGTAGGGCTGCGGCTTCAGCCGCCTTGCGCTCGTCGAATACGAACCGCATTGCCCGCACCCCTTTTCATCTTCTTCGTCGTCACAAACTGCCCAATAGCACGGAAGGGTAAGCCCTTCCCTCTACCATGGTGCCGACTTATAGACCCTAACGTCCGTAAGGGAAAGCCCATTGTTACGCTTTTGCAACCATTGCGGGCCCGCGCCTCGCGATTGGGGGATCCATTAAACAGGAACGGGGATCAGCGCTGTGGCCGATCCCCGTTTCTTTGTGCCACCGCACGAAGTCACACCGCTGGAACTGAGTCGCGCGTCCACTCCAGGCCGGACAGGGTGCCCTCATTGCGCCATTCGTCCAGGACCTTTGAGAACGCCATGATGCCGGGCGCGTAGGTGCCGTTGCGGCGGATGAGCTCCCCGTTCGGCTGGCCCTCGTTGTTGTAGTAGCCCGGCGTGCACGACTCCAGGAAGGTGATGTTCGCCATCGACGCGTCGATCACCGTCTGCACCCAGGCGGCTTCGGCTTCCTCGGTCACGTCCACCGTCCGCCACTCCTGCTTGCGTGCGTGGTCGATGATGTAGCTGATGTGCCGGCTCTGCACGTCGAGCACATGCGTGATGTTCGCGCTCGTGCCGGTCTGCGACAGCGCGACGATGAAGCAGTTGGGGAAACCCCGGCTCTGCATGCCGTAGAGGGTCGACACGCCCTCCCGCCACTTGTCGGCCAGGGCAACGCCATCGCGGCCGTAGACGTGGTACCCCGCGCGCCGCTCCAGCGGCGTGCCAACCTCGAAGCCGCTGGCGTAGATGATGCAGTCCACTTCGTATTCCACGCCGTTCGCCACCACGCCCCGCTCGGTGATGCGCTCGACCCCCTGCCCGTCGGTGTCGACCAGGGTGACGTTCGGCCGGTTGAAGGTCTGCAGGTACTCGTCGTGGAAGCACGGGCGCTTGCAGAATTGCCGGTAGTAGGGCTTGAGCGCCTCAGCCGTCGCTTTGTCCTGAACCACCGCATCGGCGCGGGCGCGGATCTGCTCCATCTTCTCGAAGTCCGCCAGCTCTACCGTCCTCGCGATCGCTTCCGGGTCAGACCCTTCGCCGTTGGCCATTCGCCCACGCAGCAGCTTGGCGATGATCTCCGTCCAGCCGTCCATCACCAGGTCTTCCTCAGCGAAGCCGCCCGACGTGAGGGTCGAGAAGTTTTCCATCCTGCGGCGCTGCCATCCGGGCTCAAGCGATTCCGCCCACTCGGGGTCGGTCGGCCGGTTGGCGCGCACGTCGATCGACGACGGCGTGCGCTGGAACACGTACAGGTGCTGCGCGCTTTCGCCCAGGTGCGGGATGCACTGCACCGCGGTCGCGCCCGTGCCGATGACCGCCACGCGCTTGTCCCGCAACTTCTCCAGGTTCCCTCGGCTGTCCCCGCCGGTGTATTCGTAGTCCCAGCGGCTCGTGTGGAACGAATGCCCCTTGTAGCTCTCGATGCCGGGCACGCCCGGGAGCTTGGGCCGGTTCAGCGGGCCGTTTGCCATGCACACGAACTTCGCGCGGAAGCGGTCGCCGCGGTCGGTGGAAACAGTCCACATCGCGGCGTCTTCGTCCCAGCGCAGCTCCGCGATCTGCGTCTGGAACAGCGCCCCGCGGTAGAGGTCGTAGCGCTGCGCTATCCGCTGGCAGTGCGCCAGGATCTCGGGCGCCTTCGCGTACTTCTCGCCGGGGATGTAGCCAAGCTCTTCCAGCAGCGGCATATAGATGTACGCCTCGGTATCGCAGGCAGCGCCGGGGTAGCGGTTCCAGTACCAGGTGCCGCCGAAGTCGCCGGCCTTTTCGATGATCCGGATCTCCTCGACCCCCGCCTCGCGCAGCCGCGCGCCCAGCAGCAGGCCCGCGTGCCCGCCGCCGACGATGGCAACCTCGACATCGTCGAACACC
>SLAK01000361.1 GCA_007126855.1 Dehalococcoidia bacterium
CGCGGACTTCGCGGTCGGTATAGGTTGCGGTGGTCATAGCTCTCTCCGTGGTCAACACGGCTCAATACCGCGTAGCGATCTGCACATGATGATAGCATCCCGCATTCCGCTTATGGCGGGATGCTCCACCAGTGCCCGTTTTTATGTCTATTGCAGCGCGTCCAGGCCCTGCTCGCGAAGCAGGCGATTGTAGGTGCTCACCAGCTTGTCGCCCTGGAATGCGAATCCGCCGCCGGGATTAAAGGTGTGGTCGTAGGCCGCCCGCACCATCTCTTCGCCGGTGTAGCCAGACCGCTTCGCCCGTTGCCACGATTCGGCCAGGCCGCGGGCAGCCCGTTCCGCGTTCACCTCCGGGTCGAAGCGGGAATCGCCCATCCCGTGGCCATAGCCGCGGTCGTGCAGCTGGAAGAGCCCCACCGAGTGGCCGTTGTCGCCGACGGCGTTCGGGTCGCCGCCGCTTTCGATGAGCATCACGGCCTTCAGGAACAACGGCGGCACGTTGTGCTTCGCGCCCAGCCGGTTCAGCATGCCATCCCACCTGTCCGGGTCCGCCCGGCCGGAAGACGTCGAGCGGATGGGGCTGTGCGGCTCCGCGGGCGAGGCGCTTCGCGCGCTCTGCGGCGGGCGGGGAGAGGTCGAGCTCAGACTGCCATCGCGGCTCTCCGGCACGGCAAGGGTGAAGGACGCACCTCGCGTGAGCCGCGCCAGTTCGCCGGCGACAGGGAGCGGGACATGGGCGCTCGACGGCGCGCCCGACGCCGTGGGGTCGATGGCCATTGCCATCCCAGCGTACAAGTGCAGCGGCTGGCATCATGATCGGGCAATACCCTGCTGTCCGCGGTGGCAGCGCCTGATTCCGGGAGGACCCATGTCGAGCGAGCGCATCCCCGACCCCACCCTCATGGCCCGCCTCCAGTTGAGCGTGAAGGGCGTCGACTGGGCAGCGTCGCTGGTCCGCCAGAGCCAGCACGAACCCGACAGCGGCGGCTGGACACCCCATTTCCACGTGTTCCACCTGATCGCGAACGAACGCTATGTCATCCAGCCCCGGCTGAGGGCCATGCTCGAGCAAGATACGCCACGCCTGGAGTCCTGGGACGGCGAGGCCTACCGGCGCGAGCATTACTCCCAGGGCCGCGACATCGTCGAACTGGCGGACGAATTCATGGCCGAACGCGCCAACACCGTTGAAGTGCTGAAGGGCCTCTCAGAGGAGCAATGGTTCCGGCAGGCCACCTGGACGGATGGGCGCGAAGTCGATGTCGCGTGGGTTGCGGAACGCGCCCTCTGGCACGCCCTGGACCACTTCGCCGCGCTGCTGAAATTCCACAACGACACCGAGCCCTTGCAGGCGCCATCGTGGAAGGCGCAGTAGACCCCCTATTGCGCGGGCCGTGAACTCGAGGCCGCGACTTCCTCTTCCGCCTGCGGCTCCTCCTCGGGCTCCGGCGCCGGCGGGGCGCCCGGGGGTGTCGACAGGGCACGGACCCAGGCTCGCCAGCTCAGCATTTCCTCGCGCCGCGGCAGGGCGCCCGGGTGCAACCAGGCGTAGACCACGGTGATGACCGCGAGCACGATGAGCAGGACAACGACGCTCAGGATGCGCGCTGTCCATGATGCGTGCAGCGAGTCGCCGACCCAGACCACAATCCACGTGGGGATGACCGATCCGAGCATGAAGGCCGCGATAAAGATCCGGTAGCGCATCGCCGTGAGCCCGGCGGCAAAGGTGGTGAAGTCGATGGGCACGAAAGGCGCCATGCGCGTCCAGAAGACAATGTGCGGCCCCATGCTCAGGCTCACCTGGTCGATCTTCGTCGCCGCGACGGTGCCCACAAGCCTGGGCAGGAAGCGGCGCCCGAGATAGCGGGCCGCCATGAACCCCAGTGTGGCGCCGAGCAACTGGCCGAGCAGCGCGTACACCGTGCCCATCCAGGTGCCCCACACCAGCCCTGCCGCAATCGCGAACGGCCCGTTTGGCACCGGCGCCACCAGCATCGCCAGGCCGGAGATAGCGATGAGCAAGAGTGGGCCCCACGCGCCCCAGCCCTGCACGATCGAGCGGGCATCCTCCGGTGTCATCTCCATCGAGGCGGAGCCAAGCACATACCAGAAGATGGCCACGCCAATACCCAGCGTCACCAGGACACGCCGCCGGACCGCGGGGCGCGCCACCCAGGGCCTGCCGGGCGGGGGGCGCCGGACGCGCCGCCGCACGAAGCGCCTCGTCTCGCCGTGCGCAAGAAACGCAAGCAGCAGTCCTATAGCAATCGCGAATGGGATCGACCGGGTGAAATACAGGACAATCGCAAGGCTGCCGGCCCCCGCAGCGAGCGCCGCCGGCCAGTGCGACCACCGTTTCCAGCCCTGCGATGGAGGATGCTGTTCCATGATGCGCGCTATCGCCTGCTGTCCCCGTAACAGGGTAGCAGGGGCCCTCGCTGTGGAGGCGCATGCCGGCAGCAACGGCGCCGTTGCCCGCTCACTCGAGGGTCACCGCCTGGTAGCTGCCGGCATGCAGGGCCGCGAGCAGCTCCGCCTGGTCGTGCACCGGGACATCGAAGCTGGTCGCCGTTCGGCCAACCTCGTCGGCGGTATGAGCGTCCGACCCTCCGATGCCGGGCAGGCGGAAGCCCTTTGCCAGCCCGGTCGCGGCCATATTCTGCAAACGCGAATCGGAGCCGTTGAGCGCCTCCACCGAAGCAAAGTAGGTCACCGTTTCCGCTGTCACCTTGAGCAGCCCATCGCGCGCGGGATGCGCGAGAAACAACACGCCGCCATGGGCCGCCGCGTGGTCGAACACGTTACGAGCCGTTGCCAGCGGTGCCACCGGCGGCGGCAAACCAAAGGCCAGGATGTGCCCCATGTCCGTCGTCAGTTCGACCCCGTGAAACACAGGAAAGCCGGCTTCGGCACGAAGGGCCGCAATTTCGTCCTCTGGCCACCAGGTGTCGTGCTCGGTAAGACATATCGCGCCCAGCCCCCGCTGACGGGCGAGCTCAATGAGTTCACGAGGCGCCAGATCGCTGCAGCTCGAACGGGGAGCGGTGTGGCAATGCAGGTCAATGAGCATTAGCGCGGGAGCTGGACCGCATAGATCTCGGCGACCAGGCTGAGGAAGGACGCCATCGGGCCGGACTGCGGCTTGTTGCGGCGGTACATCACCGCGATCTCCCGCTGCACGGGCTCCGGCGTATCCAGGTGCACCTTGTGCAGTGTGCCGAGCTTGATCTCCCGGTCCACCGACACCGCGGGGAGCAGCGCGATTCCAAGGTTCTGCTCCACCATCTTCTTTGTCGCCTCGATGCTGTCCAGGTACATCTGCTGGTGCGGGACAAGCCCGCGGTCTCGAAAGAGGCTAAGGATAAGGTTGTAGTAACCCGAAGTGCGGTCGAAGACGATCAGCGACTCACCTTCAAGGTCCTCCACCGAAACGTCCCCGAGCTTCGCATAGGGATGCTCCGAAGAGACCACCAGCACCAGCTCGTCGGTGTAGAGCGTCACCGTGCAGACCTCCGGATGGGTCAGCGGGCGGCCAAAACCAACCTGCACCTCGTCCTCCAGCACCATCTGGATCACGTGCTCTGAATGCCCCGTGCGGACCGACACATCCACGCCATCGTGGTTATCGTGGAATGCCTTGAGCACGCGCGGCAGCACATAGGTGCCGACCGCGGGCGCGGTGGCGATCGTCAGCCTGCCCATGGTGCCTTCACGCGTGCCTTCCAGCACGAAGAGCCCGTCGCCAAGCGTGCGAATGGCTCGCTGCGCATAGGGCAGGAAGGCGGCTCCGGCATCGGTCAGCTTCACGCCGCGCCCCATGCGTTCGAAGAGCGGCTGGCCGACTTCGCGCTCGAGCGACTGGATGCGGTTGCTCAGGGACGGCTGCGCCACGTGGAGCACTTCGGCTGCGCGGCTAAAGCTCCCGCACTCTGCGGCAGCGATGAAGGCGTCGAGTTGGGCAAGCTCCATGGTAGCTCATCCTTGAGCCATAGCTCCTGACTATGACTCAGCATACGCGTTCAGCGTTCCATAGGCCAACCCCATGCAAGTATTCGCCCAGGCTAAGGGCTGCAACGCCAAAGAAAACGCCGGGCCATCGTGGCCCGGCGTCGCTAACGATAGATGCCGGAGAGACCGGCTCTCCCGCCTATCGCGCGGGCACCTCCCAGGTCTCGGGGCCCCGGAGGAGCGATTCGAAATCCGGCTCGGACCGGGCTTTTGCGTCCTCGACCTGGTGCTGCACCAGCTCTTCAAAGCGCGGCGATTCCACCTGGCGGATGATCCCCACCGGCACCGGGTAATCCGGGTAGTCCATGTGGATGAGCATATTGGCCAGCGCGGTGTTCGGATTGCCCGCATCGTGGATCAGCAATCCTTCATCGTCGGGCGCGTTGTGGACCACTTCGGGCGTAAAGCCCTCAAGGCGAATGCCGTGTTCCTGGTGCTTCCCGAAGCGCATCGGCTTGCCATCTTCCAGGTAGAGCATCCGGTCGGCGCGGACATCCTTCTCGGCGAAGGCTGCAAAGGCGCCATCGTTGAAGATGTTGCAGTTCTGGTAGACCTCGACGAACGACGTGCCCTTGTGCTTCGCCGCACGGTAGAGCGTCTCCTCGAGGTGCTTTGTATCGCGGTCAACCGAACGTGCCACGAAGGTCGCGCCCGCAGCGATGGCAATCCGTGCCGGGTTGAGCGGCGCTTCTGTCGTGCCGTAGGGCGACGACTTGGTCACCTTGCCCATCTCCGACGTGGGCGAGAACTGGCCCTTTGTGAGGCCATAGATACGGTTGTTGAACAGCACAATCGTGATGTCCAGGTTGCGGCGCATGGCGTGCAACAGGTGGTTGCCGCCGATGCTCAGGCCGTCACCGTCGCCGGTGATGACAAAGACGGACAGCTCCGGCCGGGTGATTTTCAGGCCGGTTGCCAGGGTCGGCGCCCGGCCGTGGATGCTGTGGAAGCCGTAGGTCTCGAGGTAGTAGGGGAAACGGCTGGAGCAGCCGATCCCGCTCACGAAGACGATGTTCTCCCGGGGAATTCGCAACTCCGGCAGCATCTTTTGCATCTGCGCGAGGATCGCGTAGTCGCCACAGCCGGGACACCAGCGGACTTCCTGGTCGGATGTGAAATCTTTCTTGGTCAGGACAGGGAGTTCACCCTCTCCGTCGCCTGTTGATCCGTTCTTCACGGGTGCAGTCATTGACTTAGCCTCCTCCCAGCACCGAGGCAGGGCCGAATTCGAGTTCGTAGGGGCCACGCAGGCCGAGCACTTCGTCGATCTTCGCTTCGATCTCGGTGATCTTGAACGGCTGGCCGGCGACCTTGTTGAAGGGGACCGCGTCGACCAGGTACTTCGCCCGGATGAGCAGGGCAAGCTGACCCATGTTCAGCTCCGGGACGAGCACCTTGTCGTAGCGCGAAAGCACCTCGCCAAGGTTGGCCGGGAATGGGTTGAGATAGCGGATGTGGGCCGAGGCGACACTCTTGCCCTGCTGCCGCGCTCGTTCCGCCGCGGTCGCGATGGCGCCAGCGGTCCCGCCCCAGCCGAGCACGAGCAGTTCGCCATCCTCCGGACCGCTCACTTCCACCGGCGGAATATCCTGCGCGATTCGCGCGACCCGCTGGTTCCGGTAAAGCGTCATCTGATGGTGGTTGCCCGGGTCATACGAGATGTCCCCGGTCGCAGACGACTTCTCAAGGCCGCCGATGCGGTGTTCGAGTCCCTTGGTCCCGGGAATAGCCCAGGGGCGCGCCAGCGTTTGCGGGTCGCGGTTGTACGGACTGAAGCTGTCCGCCTCGCTGGCGGATGCGAACTGGTACTCAATCGCGGGAATCTCGTCCATGTCCGGGATCCGCCACGGCTCGGAGCCGTTCCCCACATAGCCATCGCTCAGGTAGATAACCGGCACCATGTACTTCAGCGCGATGCGGAACGCCTCTATCGCCATGATGAAGCAATCCGACGGCGTCGAAGGCGCGACGATGGCGACGGGTGAATCGCCGTTGCGGCCAAACATGGCCTGCAAGAGGTCGGACTGCTCCGTCTTCGTCGGCATGCCGGTGCTCGGTCCAGCCCGCTGCACATCGATGACGACAAGCGGCAGCTCCGTCATCACGGCCAGGTTCAGCGCCTCGCTCTTGAGCGCGAGGCCCGGGCCGCTGGTGCCGGTGAGCGCCAGTGAACCGCCATAGGCCGCGCCGATCGCCGCGCCAATGGCCGCGATCTCGTCCTCAGCCTGCAGCGTCTTCACACCGAAGTTCCGGTGCTTCGAAAGCTCGTGCAGGACGTCGGATGCGGGCGTGATGGGATAGCTGGCGTAGAAAAGCGACAGCCCGGACTTCAATGAGGCGGCGAGGAAGCCCAGTGCGGTCGCTTCGTTCCCGCTTATGTGGCGGTACAGGCCTGGTTCTACCGGCGCCGGCGGCACGTCGTAGCGGACCTGGAATAGTTCCGTCGTATCACCAAAGTTGTAGCCGGCGCGCAGGGCGCGCAGGTTGGCATCCAGCACAGCGGGATTGCGCGAGAAGCGCTGCTGCGCCCACTTCACCGTGGGGTCGAGCGAGCGGCCATACAGCCACAGCACCAGGCCCAGCGCATAGAAGTTCCGGGACTGGAACTTCTGCTTGGACGGCAGGTCCACCTCTTCCAGTGCCAGCTCGTTCTGGCGCGTGATGTTGACCGGCACAACCTCGAAGCCCGCCAGGCTGCCGTTCTCCAGGGGGTTGCTCTGATACCCGGCCTTCTTCAGGTTCGGCCCCGTGAACTCGCCTTCGTCCACAATCAACAGTCCGCCCGGGCGAAGGTCACCAATGTTCACCTTCAGCGCTGCCGGGTTCATGGCGACGAGTGCGTCGGGCTGGTCGCCGGGGGTGCGGATGTCCGAACTGGCAAAGGAAATCTGGAACCCGGAGACACCCGGAAGCGAACCAGTAGGGGCGCGGATTTCGGCGGGAAAGTCCGGCAACGTGGCGAGATCGTTCCCGAAGATGGCTGTGGTCTTCGTAAACTGGGTACCCGTGAGCTGCATCCCGTCACCGGAGTCGCCGGCGAACCGCACGGTTACGCGCTCAAGCCGCTCTACCTGTTGCTGTGGACGGACGGGGGTTTCGGAAGTCATTGCGCTCTGCTACTTAGCCTCTCTTCGTCTGCGCCGTATGGCACAAACACTGGTGGTCGTTGCGGTACTAAGGGACGGCGTGGCCATCCCGGAGTTCCAAAACGAAGCCGGGCGGCTGATACTCAGATCCTTCGCCCGGCGCTATGGAGGAAAAAACGTGAAGGGCTCCCGCGCCGCCGCAGGATAGGGGGCAAGTTCCGATTGGCGCAGTTACCAGTCGTACTCGCTGCGTTCGCTGGAGCCGTCCTAGATCCATTCCTTAGCTCTATGGTACCGGTCTGTGACTCTCGTTGCACATATGCCTCGAGCCGACCGGTGCCCGGCTACTAAGTCTACGCTTCCCGGACCATTCGTACAGTGGGGTGCGGCACAGACCAGCGCCCTCCGATACGAAATCGACACTCGGCCTTCCCACTCGATCCTCTTGGACGGTTCCTCAGCACGCGGGACATTCAAGGGTACCCTCTCTAGCTGCCGCGACGGCCAGCCGATAGTCAGGGTACGAGTCATCTCGTGATAGACGGGGAGGGGCCGGGTATGCCATCGAACGCACGGCAAATCGAGACAATGCGAGGCGATTCGCTCGACGCGTCACTCTATGCTGAAGGCGACCGCCCGCAATTACCTTCCCTGTCTCGCGGAGTCGTGTTGACCGGGCTCAGCCGCGCTTTCGATCTGGCGGAAGGGCGTCCTCCCGGGCACGCGCAACGTGTCGCCTATATCGCCACCGCAGTCGCCTCCACTATGGGCCTCTCACGCCGCAAACTGGAAGATGTCTTCTTTGCCAGCCTGCTCCACGATGCCGGCATGGCCGCCTCCAACCCGGCGAGCCGCGAAAGAGTCGCCGACGTGGCATCGCTGGTGCGCCGCGACGGCGGCACCCGCGTCGACGCGCGCAACTGGCACAATGTGGCGGAAGCGCTCGGCGAGCACTGCCAGGCCGGCGCACGCATAGCCCGCAAGCTGGGCCTCTCCGACGCCGTTGCGGCTGCCATCGAAGGCCATCACGATACCTGGACCGGGTTCCAGCTCAGCGAAACGC
>SLAK01000147.1 GCA_007126855.1 Dehalococcoidia bacterium
TCCTGGATGCTATGGCCGGCGATGCCGGCGTTGTTCGACACGACGAAGACCGCGGGGATGTTGCAGCGGACGGCCGTCTCGACCTCCATCGCAGCGGCGCCGAAGGCATAGTCGCCAAGGACAGCGACGGAGGGGAAGTCCGGCCGGGCCAGCTTCGCACCCATCGCGTAGGGCAGCCCGGTACCCATGCAGCCGGTGGTGCCGGAGTTCAGCATCAGGCGCGGGTTGTAGGAGGGAAGGACGGCACGGGCCACGCCCATGGTCAGCTCACCATCGACGGACAGCGCGGTCTCGCGGGTGACCGCGTCGCGGACATCGCGGAGCAGACGGTAGTGGTTGATGGGCTGCTCGTCGGAGGCCATTTGCTCGGCGATGGCGCTTTCGTTCTTGACAGCTGCTTCGCGGAGCTCGTCGGCCCAGCCGGTGGAAGCGCTGCGCAGCTCGCGGCCGGCCAGCGCATCGTTGAGCTGGGCGATGGCCACGCCGCAGTCCGCGGTGATGCCCAGGCGGATGTCCGCGGCGGAGGCGAATTCCTCGGGCTCGATGTCGATCTGGGCGAGCTTGACGCCTTCGGCGAAGCGCGGCGGGCGGCCGAACTGGAAGATCCAGTTGAAGCGGCCGCCGGCCATGAGCACCATGTCGGCGCCAGCGAGTGCGGCGGAGCGGGCGGCGTTCATGCACATCTCGTTGTCATCGGGGATGACGCCGCGGCCCATGGGCGATGCGACATAGGGGATGCCGCGATTCACCAGCTCGGTGAGCGCGGGGCCGGCATCGGCCCACGCGGCGCCTTTGCCGATGAGCACCAGGGGCCGCTCGGCCTCGGCGAGCATGCGCGCCAGGGTTTCGATGGCCATGGGGTCGGGATGTGGGAGCGATTGCATGGCGACTGCGTCGCGGAGGACCAGGTTCTCTTCGTCGACGCGGCGGCGGATGAGGTTGCCGGGGAAGTCGATGTAGACGCCACCGGGCCGGCCGGAGATGGCCTTGCCCAGGCCGATGTGGAGGTATTCGGGGATGCGTTCGGTGCTGTCGACCGTGGCGGTCCACTTGCAGGCGGGCTTCGTGAAGGCAACCTGGTCCAGCTCCTGGAAGCCGCCCCAGCCGCGATTGCGGCTATGGACGGAGCCGCCGAGCACGACGAGCGGCATGCCGCTATCGGTCGCGACGTGGAGGCCGGTGACGGTGTTGGTCACGGCAGGCCCGGAGCCAGCGACCACCACGCCGGGCTTCTTGTTGATATAGCCCCAGGCGGAGGCCATGAAGCAGGCGTTGAGTTCGTGGCGGCAGTTGATGACGTTGATGCCGGCTTCCTGCATGCCGGCCATCACCTCGATCATCGGGCCGGCGACGACACCGAATGCGGTATCGATGCCCGCGGCCTTAAGCTGCCGGGCAACAATCTGCCCGCCATTGAGTTCAGCCATGGATGGTTTCTCCCGTGTCGTGGGCACCGCGCGGGCAGCCCGTTGTGTAGTTGCCAGAGTGGAACAGGATCAAATGACCTCTTCCCGTTTGAACTGGTCGATGTCATCCCAGGTATAGCCCAGGCCGAGCAGGATTTCCTCGGTGTGCTGGCCGAGCTCCGGCGCGGTGGCTCTAGGGCCAACGGGCATGGCGCTCATGCGGATGGGCGAGCCCACGACACCGACGGGCCCCAGGGACGGGTGTTCGAGTTCGGAGATGTAGCCATTCGCCAGCACCTGCGGGTCGGTCGCGACTTCCGCGTAGGTGTTCACCGGGCCGCACGGGACGTCGGCGGCTTTCAACAGGCGAAGCCATTCATCGCGCGGCCGGGTGGCAAAGCTGCGCTCGAGTTCGCAGATGAGCTCCTCGCGATTCTGCTGCCGATCCTTCGGGTGGGCGAAGCGTTCGTCGGTAACCAGGTCTTCGCGGCCGAGCACGCGGCAGAGGGCCGGCCACCATTTGGGGTCGAGCAGGCCAATGGTGAGGGACTTGCCATCGCTGCCGGTGTAGTGGGCGAAGACCGGGTTTGCCTTCTGCGGCGTCGCCGGCTGGCGGTCGTGCCGCATGAAGCCCGTGAGCTGCATGGACTGGAGGGCGACCTGCGAGCCAAGCAGGGAGACATCGACGTGCTGGCCGACTCCCTTGCGGTCGCGCGCGATGATGGCAGAGGCAATGCCGAGCGCAAAGACCATGGCGCCGACCTGGTCGGCCAGGCCGCCCATGGCGGAGCGCGGCGGGCATTCGGGGCCGCCGCCTTCGGTGACCATGATGCCGCCCATGCCCTGGCCGATGATGTCGAAGGACGGTTCGTGGGTGTTCGGGCCTTCGGGGCCGAAGCCAGAAGCGCTGGCGGTGATGATCTGCGGGTTGTGCTCCTTCAGCGTTTCGTAGTCGTATCCCAGGCGCTTCATCACGCCCGGGCGGAAATTGTCGGTGACCACGTCGACTTCGCGGGTGAGCCGGTAGACGATTTCGCGGCCGCGCTCGGTGCGGCTGTCGAGGGTGATGGAGCGCTTGTTGCGGTTGTGCGCTTCGAAGTAGGCGCACCAGCCATCGGGCTGGAGGCCGAGGCTGCGGCCAAGGTCGCCGTTCAGGCGCTCTTCGACCTTGATGACCTCCGCGCCAAGGTCGGACAGCATTACGGTCGCGTAGGGTCCCTGCTGGTAGCGAGTGAAGTCCAGGATGCGCACGCCATCGAGCGGGCCGGCCATGGGTCACCTCCCTTTTGCGCCGGGGGCGCAAGCTCTGCAAGCGCATCATACCGGCAAGGGGATCCGTTGATCGATTCCTTGCGGGAGGGCCCGGCGAGGCGAAGAATGACGCCACGATACCTGGAGGATGAGCATGGACCTGGAAACGGTGCTGTACACGGTCGAAGAGGGCATAGCCCGGATCGTGATGAACCGGCCGGACAAGCGGAACGCATTGAACCACCAGCTTCTCGACGACCTGGACACCGCCTTCACGGAGGCCGAACGGGACCGCGGCGTGCGGGTGGTGATCCTTTCGGGGGCGGGGGCCTCGTTCTCGGCGGGTTACGACCTGAAAGGGAGCTATTACACGACGCCGCCGGAGGAGGATGGCCGCTGGACGGCGGAGAATGCGCTCATGGCGCTGCGCGGGATTGAGGCGCGCTACCAGCGGATCTGGAACTGCCCGAAGCCGACCATCGCGCAGGTACACGGCCATGCGCTGGCCGGCGGGTGCTACCTGCAGCTTTTGTGCGACATCTCGGTCGCCGCGGAGGACGCGCAGCTTGGCCACCCGGCCGTGCGGATGGGCGGGGTGAGCTCGATGCCGCTGTGGCAGGTGGTGCTCGGCCTGAAGAAGGCGCGCTACCTGCTGCTGACCGGGCGCATTGTGGATGGAATCGAGGCGGAGCGGATGGGGCTCGTGAGCCTTGCAGTGCCGGGCGACAAACTCGAGGAGACGGTGAACGGGATCGCGCAGGACTGCCTTGCGGTGCCATACGAAGGCGCGCTGATGAACAAGGAGGCGCTGAACACCTCGATGGAGATCTGGGGTATCGGCGCGATGTTCCGGTACCAGGGACACATGAACGCGCTGGGGCGGTTGCGCCAGGGGCGGGGCGAAGACGACGGCTTCGAGCGCTTCCGCGGGTGACGTAACAAGCAGCGCCGAGTAGCTTGCAATGAGCAAACACTTCGCGCTGCGGTGATGACAGCGCGGCCGCCGGGTTGGCAGGGTGGGTGGTATGAGGATGGGTGGTGGCCGTCTGCGCAGGTGGTTCGGCGCCGGTGCCTTCGCCGCAGCGCTGTTCGGGGTAATTGTGATACCGGCTGCAGGCCTGGATACTCCGAAGGGTACCGTCGCCGGCGAACCCGCCGCGACGCAACAGCAAGAGCCGGGCGGCACGACCCTGACTGCTCCGGGAATAGTCCGCGAGCGGCCCGCACCGCTCACAACGCACGTGCTGGAGGCAGGGTCGACCGTGAGCACCGTCGCCACCCTGTACGGCGTCGACACAGAGCTGTTGCTTACGCTGAATGGCATCGATGACCCTGCGGCCATTCCAGCCGGCAGCGAGCTGCTGGTCCCGGAGCCGCCACCGCCTCCGGAGATCCTGCCCTGCGGCGACCTGCTGGCGCCCGTGGACAAGGCGCACGGACTCCCCGATGACTGCACGCCGGAAACCCTGGTGCAGCTTCCGGGTGCGTACGCGATCCAGGAGCAGCATGTGCACGGCGAGGCTTACGACGCGCTGATCACGATGCTCGACGCCGCGGCGGCAGACGGGCACGAGCTGTACGTGCGGAGCGGTTACCGCAGCTTTGATACGCAGGCACAGACTTTTCAGTTCTGGGTCGACCAGCTTGGGCTGGAGGAAGCGCTGCGCGTGAGCGCGCCGCCGGGTCACAGCGAACACCAGCTCGGGACGGCCGTTGATATCACGAATGAGGCGGTTGGCTTCGAGCTGGTGCAGGAGTTCGCGGATACGGCCGGGGGCCAGTGGCTGGAAGAGAACGCCGCCGACTTCGGCTTTGTGCTGAGCTACCCTGAAGGCGAAGAGCAAGCTACCGGGTTCATCTTCGAGCCGTGGCACTACCGCTACATCGGCGCGCAGAACGCGCAGGACTACCTGGAAAGCGGGCTCACGCTGAACCAGCACCTGGCAGAGATATGGCTGCCGGGGCGCCACCTGGTGGGCGGAGAGCTCGAGTAGGCGGACCGCTGGGGGCCGGTTATGCCCCGGGAGCTTCGGAGCGCCGCTTTGCGATGCCGGACAGGGCTTCGAGTACGACGCGGTTGGCCAGGAAGGCAGTGACCTCGCCGGGGCCGTCGAAGGGCGGCGCGACTTCGACCACATCCAGGCCGACCACGTTGGTTTCGAGCGCGCAGCGGCGGACGGCATCGAGAAGCTGGCGGGAGGTGAGGCCGCCGGGTTCCGGGGTGCCGGTTGCCGGGGCCATGCCCGGGTCCACCACGTCGATGTCGATGGAAAGGAAGGCGCCATCGCATTCATCGCTGGCGATAGCGAAGGCTTCGTCCAGGCAGGCGTCGAGGCCGCGCTCGACCACCTCGCTCATTTCGAACCAGCGCATGCCCTGGTCGCGCATCCATTCAAGCACGGGCGGATCGGGCCAGTAGCCGCGGAGGCCAATCTGCAGGAAGCGGTCGCCGCGCGCCGCGCCGGATTCGATCAGCCGCCGCATAGGCGTGCCGTGGCCGTAGAGGGAGCCGAAGTCGGTGTTGCCTGTGTCTGCATGGGCGTCGAAGTGGATGACGGCGACGCGGCCGAAGCCATAGCGGTGCGCCACGCCGGTGACATCCGGGAGGGCGATGGTGTGGTCGCCGCCGAGCACGAGTGGGATAGCCCCGGCGTTGGCGACCTTCGTGACTGCTTCCTCCAGGTTCTTGATACTGGTCTCGATGTAGCCCGGCGGCATCATCACATCGCCGGCATCAACAATGCGGAGGACGCTGAAGGGGTCGACGCCCAGCGCCATGTGGGGCCGGTAGGGAACGTGCGGCAGGTAGTCGGTGCCGCGAATGGCCCGGGGGCCGAAGCGGGCGCCGGGCCGGTGAGTGGTCCCGCCGTCGAAAGGTGCGCCGATAATGACTACGTCGGCGTCGGCGAAACTGGCGGGATCATCGAGCGAGGCGCTATCGGCGCCAAGGAAGGTGATGCCGGGGCCGAAGAGCGCGCGGTTGGGGTGGCGCTGGAGAGCGTCTGCGTAGGAGGAGGGAGGCGGGTCTTCGTTCACGCGGATGATGGTACCAGCCTTGCCGCGCCCGCTGGGACCCTCATAGCCGCTTGTAGCGCGGCACACCCTCACGCCCTGGCCCCCTCTCCCGCTCGCGGGAGAGGGGGAACCAGCAATGCTAGTGGTGACCGTCGTGGTGGCCATGCCCATCGTGGTGGTCGTGCTGATGGCCGTCGTGGTGGCCGTCCGCGCTGTGGTCGACACAGTGGTCGCTATGGGTAGGCGGCACGTCGAGGGCGGGGTTGCGGTCGAAGAAGCCGGCGGGCTTGAGCATGAAGCCGGCGTATTCAACCGGCATGACCGGCCAGTCCTCTGGCCGGGCGATGTGGGTGACACCGGCGGTGTACCAGAGCACCACGTCTTCGTTCTCCAGCGGCCGATCCTGGGCGATGTAGCGCGGGAGGCCGTCGCCGCCGGGGTGTTGATTGGGGAAGTCGCCTGAAGCATGCAGTTCGGCCGGGTCGTAGCGGGTGACCCAGAGGTTCTTCCTGCCGAAGGTGGCCCGTTTGGCGACGGAGGAATCCGGGTGAGCCAGCATGGTCTGCGCGGCGCCCGGGAGGAGGCGGTAGGCAACCGGCTGACCGAGCCGGTTCTTAACCGACGGGTTTTCGATGCTCCAGACGCGGTTGCGGGGGAAGTCGCACATGCGCTCGCCTTCCGACTCGCGGGTGATGGCCGTGGACTTTGTGACGAAAGCGTTGCCCAGCGGGTTGTCCGGCCCCATCGGCACGGCTTCGACGTCAACCTCCGACACGGTGTTGGTGGTGCCATCGATGTCGAAGTCGAGGCGGAAGTTGAAGAGATGCTGGTGATGGGGAGCAACGAGCTGCGGCGCGATCGGGACGCTGTGCTTGAACTCAGTCTCGCCAGGCTGCGCTGCCTGCGTCTGGAGGACGCCGGTCAGCTTGACCTCCATCTGCAGGGTGCCGTCCTGGTAGAAGTACCAGAAGAAGCCGTACTCGTAATTGCCAATGGTATGGATGGAGCTGACCACGAGGCGGCGCGAGCGGCGGACGTGCGCTTGCTGGCTGTCGTAGTCGAAGTGCTTCCAGAGGATGCCGTAGTCCTCTTCGTGCATGCAGATGGCGTTGGCGATGCGGTGGGGATTGCCCTCGGCGTCGTTGGCAATGGCGTCGAAGTAGTGGATGGTGCCAAGGCAATCGCAGCCGAGCTCGAGCGAGTTGACCAGGCGGCCCAACCCGGCTTCGCCGGCGTCGAAGGCGTTCTTCCAGCAGTTCATGGGGCTGGTCTCGCCATAGGGGACAACCATTTCGGCCAGGGAGGCCCGGTACAGGATGGGGCGCACGCGGCCCTGGTCCTCATAGCCGACGGTGTGGAGCACGAGCCCGTCTACCGGATGCATGGAGACGCGGAAGCTCCACTTCTGCCACTTCACGAAGTGGCCGTCGACTTCGAAGGACGGCCCTTCGGGCTGGATGATGTCGAGCGGTTTCAGGTCCGTACGCGCCGGACCGGCGCTTTCCTCGTCGAAGTTGGCCTTTTCGGGCGGGATAGGGACGACGCCGTAGTCGTGGACGTCGACCACCTCGCCGGTGTTGAGATCGGCGAAGGCGATGACGTTTTCGATCGGGCGTGCGTAGCCGTTGTCGCCGACTTTGTCGCGGACGTAGGCGATGCAACGGACGAGGCGGTGGCCTTCTTCGATATCGAGGCCGAAATGGCCGGCGGGCCAGGGGTCGATCTGGACGTTCTCGATGTCGGTCACGCCGCGCTTTGCCAGCGCCTCACGCCAGCCGGGGTGCGCTTTGACCGCGCTCTGAACGCGAGCCATGTCGGCGAGGTCGGCAGTGATCGGAGCCTGGCCAGCGGTGACGACGTCCCACGAGACAACACGAGCCTCCGACAGGGAGACCACACTCCTGCAGGTGGTTGCCGCGCCGCGGTCGACAGCGACGACGAGGGCCTCGCGGGAGACATCACGGCCTTCGAGGACGGCACCCTTCGGCGGTTCGTGGAGGGTGATGTAGGCGATGGCGACGTCGCCTTCTAGGTGGCCGGATTCACGAAGAATCCGGGCGGTGCGTGAGACTTCTTCTTCAGAGAGCGGCTCAAGCGGATGGACGGCTTTTGCAGTTGCGGGCGAGTCTGCGACGTTTGTCATCGGTAGTACCCCCTTCGATGCGCACTATAGAACGTGACTTGAGAAAGCCATGGTAACTCCCTTTGCAAGCCCCCTGCGAGGCGGGGCGTGGGAGGCAGCGTAGGATGTGCCGGCAAGCACTGCGAGAGGTGAAGCTATGACCGATGTCCTGACTGAAGAACAACTGGAGGCGTTGCGAGCGTGGCCCACGCCGGCGGTTTCGAACGCGATTGAAACGTTCAAGGTGCGCTCACGGAACACGGGGTTCATGGGCCCCGAGATCGTCTGCCGGTTTCCGGAGATGCGCCCGATCGTGGGTTACGCGGTGACCTGCAAGATCCGCGCGAGCATCCCGCCGGGCGA
>SLAK01000369.1 GCA_007126855.1 Dehalococcoidia bacterium
ATCAGGACCGACGCGCTTATCGCCAGCGCCCATCGCGGGCCGATGGCGTCGGCAGCGATCGACACCGGCAACACCCCCAGCGGCATCAGGCCGAAAGACATCATCAACACCGACATCACCCTGCCCCGTATCTCGCCCGGCAACTCTGCCTGGATGGCCGTGTTGTTCGTCACCTGGAAAAGCATCTGCCCCACGCCCATTGCCGCCAGGAAGAACAGGCCTATCAGGAACGTTGGCGACCAGGCAAACGCGATGATGAACATGCCCATCGCCAGCCCGCCGATGAGCATCAGCCTCCCCTTCGCTGGCTGCGTGTCCATGTTCGCCGACACAATGGCCCCAGAAAGGCCGCCAACACCCGAAGCCGCAGCCAGCGCGCCAAGGAAGATGGCCGCCTGCTCCTCTGTCCCGTCGCTGAACACATCCTTCGCGAAGACTGGGAGAAGCTGCTGCACCGGGAAGGCGAACAACGGCATGATCAGCGCCGCCAGCATCAGCAGCCGCAGCATCGGGTCATCCAGGATGTACCTGAAGCCGCCGCCCAGGTCCTCCCGGAAGCTCTTTTGCTCACCGGTGGCCTTCATGCCGTGCGCCGGAAGGTGGAACTCCGACATCACCGCCAGCGTGAACAGCGCCGTCGTGAACATGTACACCCAGCCCATCCCCAGCGGCGCGATCAGCAGCCCGCCCATCGCCGGCGCGATGATCCGCGTCAGGTTCATCCCGCCCATCTGCAGCGAGATCGCGTTCATCAGCTTGTGCTGCGGCACCAGGTTTGGCACCAGTGCCTGACGCGCCGGCATGTTGAAGGAGAAAACCGTCCCCGTGAGGAACGAGACGGCGATGAGGTGCCAGAATTCGATGCGCTCCAGCAGGATCAGCAACGCGATGACCAGGCTGGCGACTGCCGCAACCGATTGCGTGCCAATGAGCAGGTTTCGCTTGTTGACCCGGTCGGCCACCACGCCCCCGAAGGGCGCGATCGTCAGCATGGGAATAGCCACCGCAAGCGAGACGAAGGCCAGGGCCGTGGCCTTCCCGGTCAGCTCATAGCCCAAAAAGCCCCGCAGGACCATCTGCATCTGCATGCCCATGAAGAAGGCAATGTTGCCCGCGAAGTACCACGCGTACTCAGGTTCCTTCAGGGACGTGAGCGTGCTGCCCAGCCGGCCCGGCTTCACGGCGGCCACCAGGGATGGCTCTCCCTCCCCGCCAGGCGGCGGGCTTGCAACGCTCATGGATTGGCAGATCCCGGAACAGAAATGCTGGGCCCCACGAGAAATAGTGAAGCCCTATCGAATCGTGCTCCACCCTTACGTGAACGTCAAGCTTGCCGGCCACACGAAACGCCAGGCTTATGTGTCTTTCTTCTCACTGGAGCCGCGTTCCGCTTCCAGGCGTGCCGCAATCGCCGCGCGCCGGTCGGCTTCGCCGCTGAGCCGGTCCGCCTCTTCCTGCGTGATCTTCCCGGCAGCGACGAGTTGGGCCGCCTGCACTGGCGACATCTGGCTTT
Organism: Dehalococcoidia bacterium; assembly: GCA_007126855.1. Taxonomy (GTDB): domain Bacteria; phylum Chloroflexota; class Dehalococcoidia; order Tepidiformales; family Tepidiformaceae; genus SLAK01. Next base: position 1,514 of record SLAK01000369.1, read on the forward strand.
GCTTCATCGGGTCGATCCGCAGCTTGCGCAGGCGTGGACTCGCGGCCCACATGAGCGCCAGCACCAGCAACATCACCACCGCCGACCCGCCGAGCGCCCAGCGCGGTCCAATGCCGTCGGCGGCAATCGCGATCGGCAGCACGCCCAGCGGCATCATCCCGAAGGACATCATCAGGATGGACATCACCCGCCCGCGGATCTCCGCCGGCAGCCCCGCCTGGATCGTGGCGTTGTTCGTCGCCATCACCACCATTTGCCCCACGCCCATGGCAGCGATGAACACCAGAGCCATCAGCAGGAAGGGCGCCGCCGAGAAGGCCAGCAGGAACCCGCCCATCGCGATGCCGCCCACAAGCATCACCCGCCCCTTCGCCGCGACAGTGTCCAGGTTTGCCGAGATCATCGCGCCGAACAGCCCTCCAAGCCCGGAAGCCGCCGCCAGCCAGCCCAGGTAGACCGCCGCGTCCCGGTCGCCCCCGTCGCCGAACACGTCGCGCGCGAAGATGGGGAACAGCTGCTGGACCGGAAACGCGAACAGCGGCATCAGCAGAGCCACCACCATCAGCAGCCGCAGTGTCTTGTCTTCAAAGATGTAGCGGAACCCCGCGCCCAGGTCTTCGCGGACTCCCTTGCGTTCGCCGTTCGAGGTCATCCCGTGCTTTGGCAGGCGGAATTCCGAGAGCACCGCCAGCACGAACATCGCCGTCGTCAGCGTGTACACCCAGCCGATGCCAAGCGGCGCGATCAGCAGCGCGCCGCCCGTGGGCGCGATGATGCGCGTCAGGTTCATCCCGCCCATCTGCAGCGAAATGGCGTTCATCAGCTTGTGCTGTGGCACCAGGTTCGGCACCAGCGCCTGCCGCGCGGGCATGTTGAACGAGAACACCACCCCGGTTACCAGCGAAACGCCGACCAGGTGCCAGATCTCGATAGCGTCAGCCAGGATAAGAGCAGCGATCAGCAGGCTCGCGGCCGCGGCCACGCTTTGCGTGACGATCAACAGGTTGCGCTTGTTCAACCGGTCGGCGACCAGTCCCCCAAATGGCGCCACGATGAGCATCGGAAAGGCCATCGCCATGGAGACAAGTGCCAGGACCACCGCGCGCCCGGAGATGTCATACGCGAGGTAGCCGCGCAGGATGATCTGCATCTGCATGCCCATGAAAAAGGCGATGTTGCCCGCGAAGTACCACGCGTACTCCGGTTCACGCAGCGAAGCGAAGGTTGTCCCCCAGCGCGTGGGGTTCAACACTGCGAGGGGCGTCACCTTGCCCGCGGCGCCTTGCGGCGGCGTTGAGTTCATGCGGCCTGCTGCATGAGAAGTATTCCTTCGGCACAAGCATACGGTTCACGCCACACAATCGAAATCCTGCCAACCCCTTAACGCGCACGTCAACCTTGCATGACGCCGTGGAATCGCGGCCTGAACCCTGGAGCCTGCATGGCCAGCGGCTACTGGAAGGTCACCAGGTCCGGCTGCGGGACCAGCCGGTTCACCTCTTCAGGCGCCATGAAGTTGATGTCCCAGTCGTAAAACAGCTTGAAGCCGCTGTGGTCCGCCTCATCATCCCGCACGTAGCGGTTGTACGATGCGAGCTTCTGCTCCCGGGTGCCGAAACCGTCCATGTGGATCACCAGGTCGACCCCCGGAAAGCGCTCCAGCTGGTCTTTGTTCCGGATCATTTGCTCCTGGAACTGGTGGACCACCAGCAGCTGGTTATCCAGGTTGTATTCGTCGACCAGCTCCTGCAGCCGCTCCTGCGCCCGGTTGATCTCCGAAGCATCCATGTTGCCGACGCGCTGCCCCGGCGCCACGCCCGATTCCAGCATCGCCCATTCCGGGTCCAGCGCCAGATGCACCCGGGGGTCCGCAAGATACGCGATGAAGTAGTCCAGCTCGTCATCGACGGTGCTGTGCCCCATCTGGATGTCCAGCAGCACCAGGAAGTCGTGCTGCTCCGCCAGCGCGATCCACTGTTCCAGCATCTCGTGGCTCATGCGCGTCAGGTAGGTGCCGTCGCCGGTCGGGATTCCATGCGCCACGGCGGCGATCATGTGGAAAGCCGGCACCACCGTCCGCCCGCCGTTCGTCGTCTCATAGGCAGCCGCCTCGCCGCGCAGGCGCTCGATCATGGCCTCCACAGTGCCCTCCCCAAGCACGCCCATGCTGGCGCTCTGCGGGTGGCCGTAGAACGCCACCACTTGGCAGCCCTGGAAGAGCGACCGCTCCCGCGCGGGCAGCACGGTGAACTCCTCGGCATCCACGTCGTGCGGCTCGTAGCAATGATCCAGCACGCTCGGCGGTTCCGGCGTGGGCGTTGGGGTGGGAGTTGGGGTCGGCGTCGGCGTCGGCGTCGGCGTAGCCGTAGCTGTTGCGGTGGGGCTCGGCGTCTCTGTGGCTGCCTCTTCCGTTTGCGTGCCGGCCTGCAGCGGATTGTCACCGTCGCCGTCACTGCCGCTGCCAGCGACGATGGCGCTTGCGACCAAAGCCGCTATCGCAACGACTGCAAGCCCGCCCGAAAGTCCGGCTCCAATGATCTGCCACCGCTCCCGCAACACGGTTCCACCCTATGCGCCCGCTTTTCCCGGCCGCTACGGCCTTAACCGGGACTGCAACGCATTCGCAATGCCGCGTCGTCAGGCCGCAAGCAATGCCGAAATGACCGCGCCCCGGCCGGGTGTCTTGCACACCTGAGTTCGTCCATCTCAACATGCGGTATGCCGATGAGGATCATAGCCATCGATCTCGAAGCCTATGAGCTGCTTCGCAGCGCGCGCACGACACCGGATGAGCCCTTCTCGGAGGTCATCAAGCGTGCCCGGTGGCCCCGCATGCCCCGCAGAGCCGCCGCGTTTCTCGAAGCCATGGCTGCTACACCGGTCCCGGACCCATCTGTGATCGAATACTGGGATGAGGCCCAGGCTGCCGATACCCCGCCAGGGGAGGCAAGGGATGCCGGGCCCATCACCCCACCGTCGGGTTGATCGGCGCGTCCGCAATGATCCCTGCCGCCTCGAGCTCCTTGAGGTCCTCCTCGCTCAGCCCGAGCATGTCGCAGAGGATCTCCCGGTTGTGCTCCCCGAACAGCGGCGCATGGCGGCGCAGCTGCGGGTTCGCTTCCACCAGCCGCCACGACGTCGAAGGCTGCCGCCACGGGCGCATCTTCGGATGCGGCAGCCAGACCCAGTAGCCGCGCGCGTTCAGGTGAGGGTCATCGTGGATCGCTTCCGTATCGAGCACGCGCCCCGCTGGCACGCCCGCGGCCTGGAGCTTCTCCATCGCCTCCTGCGGGTCCAACGAGCTCGTCCACCGCTCGATGACTGCGTCCAGCTCATCGTGGCGTTCCGCCCGCTCAACTTTGCCCACGCTCGTCAGTTCCTCGGCCCCGATGACAGGCGCGAGCGACCGCCATTCCTCGTCGGTGCGGACGGAGATCACGATCCACTGGTCTTCGCCGGTACAGCGATAGGCGCCCTGCGGCACGAACCGGGCATCCCGGTTCCCCCGGTGCACCGGCTCTTCACCCCGCAGCGAGGCCGCAACGAATGCTTCGCCGACCATGGCCGCCATCGTTTCCCGCTGGGCCAGGTCGATGTGGCAGCCCTCGCCTGTTTTGCGCCGCTGGATAAGCCCCAGCGCGGCCGCACCGGCCGCCGCCACGCCGCCTACCGGGTCGCCGTAGGAGATGCCCGTCTTATAGGGCTCCCCGTCATCGCCGTAGCCGGAGAGCGAAGCAAGCCCGGCCATCTGTTCAATGATCGGCCCGAAGCCAACCTGCCCGCGCTCTTTTCCCGTCTTCCCGAACCCGGCCATGCTCACCAGCACGATGTCCTGCTTCGCCGCTTTCAGCACCGGATAGTCGATGTTGAGTTTGCCTAGCACCTCCGCGCGGTAGTTCTCGATTACCACATCACAGTGCTTCACCAGGTCGAGGAACACCTCTCGCCCTCGCTCCTGCGCCAGGTCCAGCGTGAGCGACTTCTTGTCCCGGTTGTAGTCGTTGAAGTAAAAGCTGCTGTTCCAGGGTTCCGTCGCCTCCGGCTGCGGGACCAGCGTCCGGATGTTGTCCCACGCGCTCGGCGATTCGATCTTGATGACTTCCGCGCCCATTTCCCCCAGGATTCGCGTCGCGTAAGGCCCCGCCCACATCATCGTCAGGTCCGCCACGCGCACGCCATCGAGCGGCAGCTTTTTCATCGCGTCCCTCCGGTCCATTCAGCAACGGCCGCTCCAGTATCCGTGCCGCCCTCATGCAGCTCGCCCGGAGACCACGCCAATCCCAGGAAGGGCCGTCCCGGGAAGCGCGCTGTCCCTTCGGGCGTGCGCGCCGAGTCGAAATAGTCGCGTTCCTGCAGGCTCTCGTTCTCCAGCAGATCCTTCGGCGTCAGCACCGCGCCCAGCGGCACCCTGTGCTGCACCCCCAGTTCCACGATCTCCGCCTTCGTTCTCTCCAGGAACCAGCCGTACACGATGGCCTGCAGCTCGTCGTCGTGTTCCGCGCGCTGCTCCCGGTCCTGGAACCGTTCCTCCTGCAAAACCGGGTCGCCGATGAGGTTGAAGAACGCTTTCACCTGCCGCTCCAGGCAGCACACGCCCGCATAGCCGTCGGCGCAGGGATAGATGCCCCACACCGCGCGCACGTGGTTGCCCGAACGCGGGATCGGCCCCACTTTCTCGTACTCCGTCATCGCGCCGTAGAGCTCCAGCATCCCGGCCGCGCATTCCTGCATCGAGATGTCGATGTGGTCGCCCTCGCCGTGCACCAGCCGGCCGTAATAGGCTGTCACTGCCGCGCTGAAGCCGTTAAGCCCGCCCAGGTAGTAGGCCTGGCTGCCGCCAGTCATAAGCGGCGGTCGCGAAGGGTGGCCGGTCAGCGACATAATGCCGCCCATCGCGAAGACCACCCCGTTCGTCGCTTCGTACTGCGAAGCCGGCCCCGTCTGCCCGAACGGCGTGATCGATACAACAATAAGCTCGGGCCGTTCTTGTCGCAGCGCTTCAATGTCGAGCCCGCGCGTCCGCAGCGTGCCGGGCTTTGTGTCCTCCACCAGGATGTCTGCCTGCCGCCCGAGCTGCAGCAGTGTCTCGTTGTCCGCCACCACCCGGCGCTTGCCGGCGGTCAGGTAGATCTCCTCGTCCGGTGTGAGCGCCCCCTCGGGCCCTTCCGTACGGACGACGTCTGCGCCGAAACCGGCCATCCACCGCGTTGCGTAAGCTGCGGGGATGCCCCCGCCGATCTCCAGGACGCGCACACCTTCGAGAACAGGTTCCTTCATGGGGGGCGATTGTACAGATCCCGGCAGTAGGGGCCGCGAAAACCAGTGAATGCCTCGGATGGCGGGTGAGTGGCCAATCTATAGACACTTCACAGGTCGCGGAAATTCACAAACTATGCCCTCCAGCATACTTGGGCAAACCTGTGCATTTCTCGCGAAAAGTGCTTTGACACCATGAAGCGGCCGTGGCTAGGGTTGAGCGAGGCTTTGTTACAGCCTCCTCTTCCAGGGAGCCGGAGTAGTCGGTCCGTCGCTCCCCGGGAAGCGAAAGACGAACGGCTCGTGGCGGCATCGACAGCCGGTATCGGGACGAGAGGTCCCTCAACCTCTGGTATCCGGGCCGTGGGTCGGAACGAAAGAACGGGGGTCCCGTTATTCGTTACCGAAAACCAACGGTTAACGATGGAAGCGCAATCTGGCGTCTCGCGCGAGATTCTGGAGATCTCGATCTCAACTCGCCCTACACCTACCTCATGATGGCGCACTTCTTTGCGGATACTTCTGTCCTCGCCGAGGACAACGGCGAACCAGCCGGGTTCATCGTTGGTTTCAGAATGCCACCCCGCCCCGAATCGGTTTTCGTCTGGCAGGTCGCTACCTCGCCCGACTTCCGCGGCAGGGGCCTCGCCACCTCCATGATGGCCGAGCTCCTTCAGCGCCACGTCGAGGCCGGTGGCTCCTACCTCGAAGCCACAGTCACTCCGTCAAACACCGCTTCCCAGCGCCTCTTCCGGGGCGTCGCCGAAAAGCTGGGCGTGGCGTGCAACGAAACGCTTGAGTTTGCGCGCGACCACTTTCCGGGTGGCGAACATGAAGAGGAACACCTTTTCCGCATCGGTCCGTTCGATGCCGGTGACGTGCACCGCGCATTCGCCGGCGCCACAAAAAACTAAGAGAGGGAATGCCATGCCAGGTATGGAGGTATTCGAAACACTCGAATCTGAGGTCCGCGGCTATAGCCGTAGCTGGCCCACCGTCTTCACCAAATCCAAGGACGCCCGCATGTTCGATGAGCAGGGCGCCGAATACATCGACTTCTTCGCCGGCGCGGGCGTGCTCAACTACGGGCACAACCACTCCGCGCTCCAGCAAAAGCTCATTGAATACATTCAAAGCGATGGTGTGCTGCATAGCCTTGATATGGCCACCACCACCAAACGCGACTTCCTCGTTGCATTCAATGAGATTGTGCTTAAACCGCGGGGCATGGATTACAAGATCCAGTTCCCCGGCCCCACCGGCACCAATGCCGTCGAGGCGGCGCTCAAGCTCGCCCGGAAGGTCACCGAGCGCAACCTGGTCGTTGGTTTCACCAATGCCTTCCACGGCATGAC
>SLAK01000311.1 GCA_007126855.1 Dehalococcoidia bacterium
ATGGCGGAAACCTCGGCTTCCGGGCGGCCACCTGCACCCGCGGAGGAGCTAACATGAGCAGCAGTCTGCCCGAAGTCCTCTACGTTTGCGTCCACAACGCCGGCCGCTCGCAGATGGCCGCGGTGTTCACGCGCCACCTCGGCGGCGACCGTGTCCGGGTACGCTCCGCCGGGTCGGAGCCGGCGGACACGCTCAACCCGCGCGTGGTTTCCGCGATGAAAGAGCTGGGCCTCGACATGTCGGAGCAGTTTCCGAAGCCGCTCGCCGATGAGGATGTCCAGGCCGCCGACGTGGTCGTCACCATGGGCTGCGGCGACGCCTGCCCCTTCTACCCGGGTAAGCGCTACGAGGACTGGCAACTCGACGACCCGGCCGGAGCGGACATGGAGGGGGTGCGACGCATCCGCGACGAGGTCCGCAGCCGCGTGGAGAGCCTGCTCGCCGATCTTGGCGTGGAAACACGCCCATGACGGAACCGGCCCGACTCCGCTACATCTGCCATGCCGGCGAGCCTTACGACCGCTTCGCCCTGGCCGACTGGGTCGCGCAACAACGCGCAGCCGGGATCGCGCCAGACGGGCCGGTCACGGTCACCGTCGAACACCCCGACCGCGAGGCAGACGGCAATTGCCGCTGGTGCGGCGACAGCCGCAACGACGAAGTCCGTATCGATTGAACGCTCAGCCGGTGGGCTTCAGCACCGCAACCGGGTCACCAGCGCGAATGAGGCCACCCCGCAGCACGCGCGCATACACGCGGCTGTTCGCCGGATCGCGCTCCGCGCTCATGCGCATGTAGTCGCCGTCGCTGAAGAACGCCGTCAGGTTGTCGCACGGCGCCGTATAGCCGGTGATCTCGACTTCCACCGACTCGCCAAGCCGGAGCCGCGTGCCGGGAGTAACCGCTGCCCAGTCGAGGCCCTGCGTCGTAATGTTTTCACCCGTCGTCCCGGGGGCGATGGGATGCCCCTGGGCCTGCATCGCCTGGATGTTCTCGATCGCAAAGAGGCACAGCGCGCGCTCCGTTCCGCCATGGGACTGGCGATCGCGCTGCCGGTCCCCGGCAAGGCCGAGCTCCGTCACCTCGGCTTCGGCCACCGCGCGCTTCGGCACGCCACCTTCGGAAGTGTTTATCCGGGCAATCGAAGCGGCCATCGCGTCCTCCTGGATCGAATGGTACCAACCCGGCGGCAGCGCGGGAGATGCGCGCGGTCATGACCAATCGTGGCTTCATGACTACCGCAGATCGGCCGATACCCATAGCAACCGAAGTGAGTGCCATGAACAGGCCAGAGCCACCGGATTTTCTCAACCTGCTCTGGGACGAACAGCTCCAGCAGCTCATGCTGGTCGCGTGCCCGGACGGGGTTATCCTTACTGATGCGGAGGGGCGCATCGTGCTCTATACGGGCGCTTCCGAATCGCTCTTCGAATGGGCGCCGGTCGAGGTGCTCGGGCACCCCGCTGCTCTCATGTTCGCCTCGAGCACCGATTATGAGGAGTTCTACGCCCGTCTCCATGCCGATGGCAGAGTGACGAATACAGAAGTCCAGGGGCGCCGCAAGGAGGGCGAAACCTTTCATGCCGCCATCTCGGCTTCCATCCTTCGCGACCGCTACGGTCAAACCATGGGCGCAGTGCTCTATATCCGCGACCATACCCGGCTCCAGCGCATCCAGAACGACCTGCGCTCGAAAAACGAAAAACTCAACAAGATGGTCAACACCCTGCACCACGTAGCCCGCCACGATCCGCTCACCGGCCTGCTCCATCGCGGCAGCGCCCTGGAAGCGGCTGAGGGCGCGCTCCTCCGGGCCGGCATGGAAGGGCGGCCCCTGGGCGTTGCCGTGTTCGACCTGGATGATTTCAAGAAGGTCAACGACTCCTATGGCCACCTGGTCGGCGATGAAGCCCTCGCGGCGCTCTCCACCGTGCTGGCCTCGGTGGCCCGCGAAGAAGATGTAGTGGGCCGCTTCGGCGGCGAAGAATTCGTCGCCTTCCTGCCGAACGCCGGGCTCACAGCCGTGCAGGGCTTCGCCGAACGAGTTCGGGAAGCCTTCGAGCGGACCACCGTGTCCGTCCGGGGGCAGTTCCGCATCCGGGTAACCATCTCGGCCGGGGTGGCGTGCATCCCCGAGTGCGCGGAAAACCTCCAGGAAGCCATCCGCATAGCCGACGAACGCCTGCTGATTTCCAAGCGGCTCGGCCGCAACAGGGTCACCGCAGCAGACGAAGACAGGACCGCAGCATGACACCTGCCGCAAACACCGACATCGAGTATGCACAGCGGCTGCGCCTGATCGTGAACCGCACCACCGAGCTGATGCCCCTCCGCTCGGTCGCCGCCAAGGCTATCCAGCTCGCCGAAGATGAGCGCTCGACAGCTATGGACCTGGCAAACGTCCTCAGCTCCGACCAGGCGCTCACCGCCAAGCTGCTCAGGCTTTCCAACTCTGCATACTACGGTTACGCGCGGCGCATCGGCACCGTTCGCGAAGCGGTCATCCTGCTGGGAATGCGCACCGTACGCTCTGTCGCCGTCGCCTCCTCCATCATTGGCGGGTTCGACGTGCGGCCCATCCAGGGCTTCAATCGCGACCTCTTCTGGGCGCACAGCGTCTGCGTCGGGCTTGTGGCCGAAGCCATCGCCCGGACCACCCGCGTCGCGCGGCCCGAAGACGCCTTCACCGCCGGCGTCCTCCACGATGTCGGGAAACTGGCCATGATGCTCGTGGAGCCTGCATCGTTCGAACGCACCGTCCGGCTCGTCCACCAGGGATGGCCATGGGCGGACGCCGAGCGCGAGGCTTTTGGCGTGCGCCACCAGGATGTCGGCTCACGCCTGGCCCAACGCTGGAAGTTCCCGGAGGCCCTGGTCTCCGCCATCCGCCACCATCACCCCGAACGCATCAGCCCCAGCATCGACTCGATGGACGACATCGTCACCGCCGCCAACCTGGCCTGCAACCGTCACGGGCTCGCCTGTGGCTTCGACTGGACACAACATCCCGAGCACTGGCCGACGCAGGCCCTCCCCCCAATGGCCGACCAGGCCATCGACCGCGTCAGCGGCGGTATGACCACCCTGGAAGACAGGGCCCGCGCCTTCCTTCGCAACGTCTCCTCCCGCCCCCCGGCATGGTACAGGCCCGACTTCGTGGAAGAAGACGTAGACGGCGACGTGCAGAGTGCCTGATGAAGCGGCCCCTTCCGGCCGACATTGATCTCAGGATGGCAACAAAACCCGTGGACGCCTTCGATCAGGAACTCGCCAACGAACAACCGCAGGGCCGGAACCGCCTCCTGCTGCGGGCCGTCAGCCTGGTGCTCTGGGGCGCAGTGCTCGCACTCGTGTTCACCAACGCGCTCGTCAGGCCCTCGCTGGTGAGCGTTGCCACCGCGGCGGCGTTCCTGCTGCTGTTCGCGATTGTGAACGCGCAATTCTTGCTGCTTCGCTGGACCACCAGCCGCCGCTTCCGCCACCTGGACGCCAAAATCAAGGGCGCCGGCTACATCAGCGAGCTTGGCGGCCTGCCCAACCGGAACTACCTGCTCGCCGAGTTGCGCCGCGAAATGCCCCGCGCCCGCACGGAAAACACGCCCTTCACTCTGCTGGTCCTTTCGCTCGATACTCTCGACGAGGTCCGCGAACGGCGCGGCGCAGACTTCGCCGACCGCGCGCTTCACCAGATGGTGGAAGTGCTGCGGCGCGCGACCCGCAACTCCGATTTCCTGGCACACCTGGGCGGCGCGCGCTTCTGCGTGATGCTGGTCGAATGTTCCGGGAACGACGCCTTCCTCTACCTCAAGCGGCTGTCCGGCACCGTCGCCGTCAGCGATGGACGGCACATGTATGACGTGCCCATCACCGCGCGCCTGGCCCAGTACGACATGGAATCCCTCTACGCGACCGACGTCCTGGCCGAGGCCGAAGAGGCACGCCCCCTGCAGCGCAAACTGCCGCAGGGCCTGGACGTGCGTGTAGCCTAATCCGCCGCCGCCTGCACGATCACGAAGAGCAGCAGGAAGAAGATGGCGCCACCGCCGGCGATCAGCAGCGCCTTTATCATTCGGTCGTGCGCGCCCTCCTCTGTGCCCACGGGCGCAAGCGCGTGCGCGCCCCCAGCATCCGCAATGATGCTCCGCGCATCTGCCAGGTTTTCCCGGTTCACCACTATCTGGTGCGTCGCGCCGATCAGCGTCGCCCCGCCCAGGGCGCCACGCGGTCCCTGTTCGAATGTGGTTGCTTCGATCCCCTCGTCGCGCAACATATCAACCCAGATCTGCGCTTCGATGCCGTCCCGGGTGCGTGCGACCACCGCGGTTTCAGGCTTCATCGTGTCCATCGTCCATCATTTCGCGAACCCGATGCAGCTTGAGGAAGTTTGTCGTCCCCTCGATGCCCATCGGCAGGCTCCCTGTCACCAGCACTTCGTGCCCGGGCGAAACGTAACCCTTTTCGATCAGCAATTCGTCTACCGCTGCGAGCAACTCGTCCACGTCGACGATGTGGTCGCCGTAGACCGGGATGACCGAACGGGCGAGCGCCAGGCGCCGTACCACCGAAGGATCGGGCGACACACCGTAGATCGGCACCCCCGGATACGCCTTACTCATGAGATGGGCGCTATAGCCGCTCCTGGTGAAGCTGACGATCGCCCGGAGATTCGGGTCCGCGTCCACGATCGTCCGCGCAGCCAGGGCGATCACATAGGAATGGTCGTCCGGGCTGTGCGGCGCCGCGACCGCGCTTCCCTCCGGCATGTTCGCCTCCGCGCGCCGGATGATGCGGTCCATCATCTCCACCGTCTGCACGGGGAAGCGCCCGATTGCCGTCTCCGCGCTCAACATCACCGCGTCCGCCAGCTCCCACACGGCGTTGGCCACGTCGCTCGCTTCGGCGCGCGTGGGCCGCGGCGCGTTCACCATCGATTCGAGCATCTGCGTTGCCGTGATCACCGGCACCTTGTTCCGTGCCGCCGATGCGACGATGCGACGCTGCTGGATGGGCACTTCCTCCGGTGGCAGGTCGATCCCAAGGTCCCCCCGGGCGACCATAACGCCGTCGGATTCGCCGATGATGTCGTCCAGGTTCTCAATTGCCTGGCGCCGCTCGATCTTGGCGACTATCGGGATATCCGCGCCCGCCCTGTGGACGGCGATGCGCGCCTTGTCGACGTCTTCCGGCGTCCGCACGAAGGACATCGCAAAGAGGTCGACGCCGCATTCCACTCCGGCGCGGATCGCCTCCAGGTCGCGCGGCGTGAGCGCCGGCATGGTCAGGTTCGACTTCGGGAAGGCGACACCCTTGTTCGGCGCCAGTACCCCGCCATGCACAATGCTGCACACCACCGCATCGTCCGTCGTCGAATCCACCTGCAGCTCGATATGTCCGTCGTCCAGCAGGACCGGGTCGCCAGGCTGGACATCTTCAAGCAGGCTCGGGTAGTCCACGGTCAGCAGCTCTTCGGTGCCGTCCACCAGCCCGGGGGTCAGCCGGATGACCTGGCCCGGCACGAGGTTGAGCGGCCTGCCCCCCTCAGTCGGCCCCGTGCGCAACTTCGGGCCACCGAGGTCCATCAACACGCCGATGGGGCGGTCGCGCGTCTCGGCACATTCCCGCACCAGCGCGACCGTACGCTGGTGCTGTTCGATGACGCCGTGGCTCGTGTTCAGCCGCACCACGTCCATGCCGGCGTCGATCATGGCCGTAATGGTCGCCGGACGCAGCGACGCCGGCCCCAGGGTCGCGACAATCTTGGTCGAACGCGTAGCGCTTGCTCCCGGAGTCAACGCTCCTGCATGGAGTGTAGCAATCGCGGGCGTGCCGTTGGTGAAGCCCGCGCTACAATAGCCAAATGCCGAAGCCTGGCGGAACGCTGAAGGCCCGCGAATTCCTCTTCTACACCGAAGACCAGATGCTGGCGCAGCTCCCTTCCACGCTGCCACGCCCCAACCGGCGCGTGATGTGGACCATCCTCCAGCTTTACTACGGCGACCCGGCCGTCCACTTCGAACTGCAGCCCCAGGTCGCTCGCGGCCAGGTTGAGCTCGGCCTTCACTTCGAAGCCGACGCGGACACCAACGAGTTGCGCGCCGGCCTGCTCGCCGAACACACCATCCCTGTACTCGGCACGCTTGGCCCGGGCTGGGAGCTTGAGGCATGGACCGTCTCGTGGCGCCGTCTCCACCGCGTCTTCCCCTTCGAACGCCTCACTGCGGACCTTGGCAGGGAAGTCGCAGGCGAGTTCGCCCGCCTGCTCGAAACCCTGCATCCGATGATCGACGGCCTGGAAGCCATCAGGCCGGCCGCGGAGCCGGCCGCACCCGCGCCAGCCGCAGGGCGTTCGCACCGGCGGCGCTTCCGCCGCAGCCAGCGGCCCGGCGCTCAGAAGGCGTAGGTCGTCTCCATGTCCGACGAGACGTCGAAGAACTCCTGCAGGGTCTGGTTGAAGCGGTAGAAAGCGTCGCGGCGGTGGTAGTCCTTGCCACGCGCCAGTTCCGTCTCGGTGTTCAGGTCCAGCGAGTTTAGCGTGAAGTGGTGCTCGGCATGGCCGTTTTCGCGGATGTTCTCCAGCATTGCCTTCCACTGCTCCGGCGATTGCACCAGAACAAAGTCCAGCTCCTCGGCCCGTTGAGCGTCGATCTGCTTTACGTCCGCGACTTCAAAGGCTTCGAAGTCGACCTCGTAGTAGTCGTCGCCGACCTGGATACCCATCTGCGTATCACAGGACCCATAGCGCTCGAAGGCATCGGACTTGTTCAGCCGGTCGGCAGCTTCCTGGAACCACTCAACGGACGGAAAGCGGGGCATAGACTCTTCCTCGCAACACAATAGATGGCGCCCCGTGGGCGCGCGCGGAGTGTATCGCAGATGGCGCCGGGCGGACAACGCTGTGCGGGTTTAGCCGCGCAGCCATCGCCAAAAGGGCTTCATCAGTCGCCTTCTGCGGCTGGCGTGGCAGTCGGCGCCGGTGTGGGCGTGGGCGTGGGAGTCGGTGTCGGTGTCGGCCCCATGGCCAGGACATCGACTTCAACCGTCGAACCGCCCGGCGACGCCTCGGCGTGGACCCGGCCGATGTTCTGGCCGGGCGCCAGCGCGTCCCGGTCGGCGGTTACGGTGATCGTTACATTGCCCGCGGTGCCTACAGCCGCCAGATCCAGCGCCGTCGGGGACACGCTCAGCCACGAACTGCCTGTCACGACCTGGATGGTCACCTCGGCGGCGCAGTCAGCAGTGTTGAAGAGCTGGAAAGTCCTCTGGTCGCTTTGCCCCAGGTTCACCGTGCCGACGTTGGCATCCAGCGCCGGGTAGCATGGCGCGGGTGTGGGGGTGGGTGTCGCCGTGGGCGGTGGCGTCGGCGTGTGCGTGGGTGTCGCGGGCGGCGGGACAGCCAGGGTCGGAAGCGGGGTCGGGGTGGGCGCCGCCGCGGTTGGTGTGGTGGTCGCTACGAGCACCACCGGGGGCTCGGTGGGCGACGGCGCCACTGTTTCGCCGGGAGCGGGCGTCTCCGCGGGAGGTGTTGGCGTGGCCGTGTCCGTGGCGGGCGCAATGGTTGCCCGCGGCGTCGGGGTGGCGCGTTGCGGCGTTGGGGGCTCGCGCTCCGGATCGCCCGCAGCCAGCAAGTCTTCATCGTCATCGCTCCCGCCGTTCACCGCGAAGGGGCTCAGCGGCACCAGCAACATCGCGACCGCCACCACGAGCAACGAGGCCACGCCCAGCGCACCGGCGTGCCATGGCCGCCACTCCCCGTGCCCGTTTCCCGTGCCTGCAGGCTCCTCCGGCCCGCCGCCATCTCCCCCCGCGTCGGCTGCCACGACCGGGACCCCGGGCGGTGGCCACTCCGCCGCTACCGTTCGCGCGACCTGTCCCTTCAGGCCCGCCGACGCATCCACCGGCGCCAACGCGGCATAGACCGCCAGCGGCGATAGCATTGCCCCGCGCCAATCACCGCAGGCGCGGCACCTGCCGGTGTGCTTGAGCACTAGCCGCGTGGCGTGCACTTGCGATTCGGCCGTACCCTGCGAAGCTACACTCCTGAGCTCTGCGCAGGCCCCGGCCCGTTGCTCCCGGAGAATCGCGGCCACCATCCGGTCCTCGACGGCCCGC
>SLAK01000103.1 GCA_007126855.1 Dehalococcoidia bacterium
CCGTGCTTTGCCAGGTCGATCGCATAGGCCCGGCCAAGGCCCCGCCCGGCGCCGGTCACGATGGCTACCTGTCCTTCAAGCGAAACACTCATGTTGCCCTCCTTGCCTGGCGGCCTGGGCCGCGCTCAGGCGTTGTCGCGGATCTGTGCCGTCTCCCGCGCTTTCGCCTTCGCCGCGGCAATGTCGTAGGTCTCGAGCGCGGCCAGCTTCTGTGCATACATGCCGCCGCCGATGAGCTGGTTGTTGATCTTCGCCCAGCCGCTGTACTTGTCCGCGGTCAGGTCCCGGATCAAATGGAAAATCCGCATCCGGTCCTCGCCGCGCACGTTGGAGCCGGTGCTCATGTACTTCTCGACATACATGTGCGTGCCTTCGTTTTCGTAGTCGGCAACGGTCGGCGCCGTGAGGATGGGCCCGCCACCGATGTCGTGCACCCACCCGGCCATCTCGCTGTAGTTGGTCACGCCGTAGGCGCGCACCGCATAGATGAACGAATCGTCCGGAACCACCATGCCCGTCTCGGTGGTGTGCGCATGCGCGATCGCTGCTTCCCAGCCTGCCCGGCACAGCCGCGCATAGACAGCCATCGTGGCCAGCTTGTCCCGGATATGCGCCGCTTCCGCCACGCCGTTCATCTCGGCGATGGTCCTGGCAAGCCCGAGCAGGATCTCCGCCTGGTCGGCCTGGAATGCCGTGGACCGGGCCCGCTCCCAGATGCCAAGCGTCTCGCCGAGCGCGCCCGAGTGCTCCACCTCGCCGTCCAGGAAGATGCGGTCGTTGGGAACGAAGACATCCTCGAACATCACGATGCTGTCGGGGATGCTGTGCTCGCGGCTAAACGGGAAATGCCGATCGTCCTCCGCGCGGGGCGCCGTGGTGGTGCTGACCAGCTTCAGGCCGGGCGTGTTCACCGGGATGGCGCAGGCGATCGCCATGTCCGCCTCGTCAGGCCCCATTGCCCGCGAAGGCACCACGAAAAGTTCGTGCACCACCGCCGCGCCCACTACATGTTGCTTGCCGCCGCTGATCACCACGCCGTCGTCGCGGCGATCCACAACCCGCAGCGTGCCAAGGTCGCCTTCGGCAATGGCCACGCGCAGGTCGTTCTCCCGGCAGTTGTCCAGGAAGCTTTCCAGCCGCTGGCGGTAGGCGGGATTGGCCTGGCCAAGTTGCGGGGCGACATTGCGCAGCGCCATGCTTCCCGCCGTCGAGGCCGCCGTCAGGTCGGAAGCGAGCAGGAATTCCATTTGCTCCTGCAGCTCCTCCTTGGTCTTCGGCAGCACGTACATGGGGTTCGACGCGCCGGCCTCCGCCGAATAGTGGCGGTCGTAGGTCTTTGCCACCCAGTCGACCGACTTGCCCACGAGTGCGTGGGCGGCAGCGTCCTCGATACGCTCCCCGTCCAGATAAGAGGCCCTGCCGTCCCGCAGGGATTCGCGATACTGGTCGCCGGTTAGCATCAGGCGCCTTCCTTTCCGGTCGCGAGCGCTTCCTGGCCGATGCCGACCGTCCGGCGGGCGATGGCCTTGGCGCGCTCCATGTCGTAATTCCGCGCGGTCACCATGCGCTGGGCAAACTGCCCGCCACCTGCCTGCTTGCCCGTCACCGAAGACCAGCCGCCGAGCGCATCAGCCGTGGTGTCGCGGATGTAGTGGTAGAGCTTGAGGCGCTCCTCCGCAGTGAAGCCGGGGGTTTCGAGCAGCTTCTCCAGGCCGGGGCGAAGGTCCGGGTGCTCGAAGTCGGCCATCGTCGGCGCGTTCGTGACCATCGTCCCGGCAATGTCGTGGAGGATGTCGACCATGCGGTCTTCCAGCTCGTGCTGGTAGTACTTGGTTGCGCTGATGAAGATCGTCGAGGGGATGAGGTTGCCGTCCTCGTTGGTCGTTGCATTCGCCCAGGCGGCTTCGTGGCCGGCCCGGCACATGGTGGCGAAGATCATCAGCGTGGCCAGCTTGTCCTGGATATGCGGTTCGTTGGCAACGCCGTTCGCTTCCGCCATCAGTGCGGCCAAACCCACCAGCCGGTCCTCCGCCTCGCGCGGCTGCATGGCGCCGCCCGCCGTCCGCTCCCAGAGGCCGAGCGCGCTCGCCAGCGTGCCGGCGTACTCCGTCTCGCCGTCCAGCCAGATGCGCTCATTGGGCACGAACACGTCGTCGAAGACCACAAAGCCTTCCGGCGTATTGCGACGGCTGCTCACCGGGTAATGGCGCTTGTCCTCGTCGTGCGGCGCATAGGTTGTATTGATGATGGTCACGCCCGGCGCATTCACCGGCACCGCGCCGCCGAACGCGTAGGCCTCCTCGCCCGGGCGCATCGACTTGGTCGGGAAGATGACCAGCTCGTGTTCGATCGAGGCCGCGCTGATGTGCATCTTGCACCCCCGGACGTAGACGCCGTCCGGGGTCCGGTCGACCACGTGCAGGTACTGGTCCGGGTCGTGCTGCTGGGTTGGCCGGAGCTTGCGGTTGCCCTTCGCGTCGGTCACGGTCTCCGCCAGGCGCAGGTCATTCTTGCGGCAGTAGTCGATGTAGTTGTAGATGCGCTCGCGGTAGACGGGGTTCGCCTTGGCGAGCTCCGGCGCGGCCATCGCAATGGCCATCACCGATACCGAGGTGGTGCCCGAAGTCATGTCGGCAGCACCGCGCAGCGCTTCCTGGCGCTGCTGCATCTCCTCTTTGCTCTGTGGGATCCAGAAAATGGGGCTGTAGGCGTCCGGGTCCGGCTTGTACAGCTTGTCGTAGATGCCTGCCGCGACATCCACCGCCGTCTTCAGCAGCGGATGCGTGGATGGATCGTCGCAGCGTTCCCCTTCGATGAAGGTCACACGCCCGTCTTTCAGTGATTCGCGATACTGATCGCCCGTCATCATGGCCATGGCCACACCTCCTGGTGCGGGGGTTAGGGCGTCGAGCGTGCGCGACCGGTGCCGGGGTACACGATGAGCCTGCGGTCAGGCGCCTGGGCCTCGGCCCTCCTCGAACGCTCGCGTGGCGCGATACTAGGCGAGCCGCACAGGGATGTCCAGACGCTTTGTCCGGGGCGAAAGAAATCGAAAGCCCGCGGGTTGTCTGTATGCCGCTGCTGGGGCCGTCGTCCCCGGTAATGAACGTGATCGTCAGGCTCCACTCACCGGGTGGATCGCATCGGTCGGGCAGGATCCGATGCAGCGGCCGCACTTGATGCAATCGTCCGGGATGATCGCGTACCCCGGCACATCGCCGCTGCCCGTGTACGGGACCGCCCTCCCCGCTTCGTCCACCGCAACCCGCACGATCGCCTCCGTGGGACAGACGATCTCGCAGGCCTGGCAGGCGGTGCAGCGCTCCAGCTCGATCTCCGGCAGGAGCCCGCAATAGAGGCAGCGCAACCCTTCGGCCATCGCAGCCCGTGCGATGAGCGTTTCCTCCGTTTCCTGCAGGAGGTCGAGCGGCACCTCCTCACCGCGGGCCACCAGTCCGGCCAGGAACGGCCACGCATCACGAGGGTCGCCCGCTCCGGGAATGGGGTGGACGTCTACCAACGACTCCGGCGGTTCGTCGAGCCACTCGGCATCGGGCGCCGTCGTCTCGCGGAGGTATCGATGCATGGAACGGGCGGCTTCGCGTCCCTGGGCGATGGCTTCGATGATCGTGCTCGGGCCCGTCACGAAGTCGCCACAGCCGAACACCCCGGGGATGTCCGCCATGTATGTCGTCTGCGCGACCCGCTGGAGCGCCGCCCCAAGCTCACCGTCGATGCTCTCCGCATCGGGCGCCTGGCCCAGCGCCAGGATGATCATGTCGCACGGGAACTCGAACTCGCTCCCCTCGATCGGCACCGGCCGCGCGCGCCCGGAGGCATCGGGCTCGCCCAGGCGGTTCTCGATGCATTCGATCGCCGCGACATTGCCGGCGCCGTCGTCGATCGCCCGCACCGGCGAGACCAGGTAGCGGATACGCACGCCCTCATGGACCGTCTCGTGCAGCTCTTCGTCGTGGACTTCCGATTCGCGGCGGGTCCGCCGGTAGAGCACCGTGACCTCGGCCGCCCCAAGGCGGATCGCCGTCCGGGCTGCGTCCATGGCCGTGTATCCGCCGCCGATGACCGCCACGCGGTCGCCACAATGTGGCCGCCCGCCCAGGTTCGCTTCCTCAAGGAACGGCAACGCCTGCACGACACCGTTCAGGCCGGACCCGGGGATATCGAGCGCGTTGGGGCGCATCGCCCCGGCTGCGATGAGGACAGCGTCGTGTTTGTCACGCAACTCACTCAGCGTCACATCAGTGCCGACACGCGTATTGGTCCGCATTTCCACGCCAGTGGCGAGTATGGCCTCGACATCGCGCTGGATGACCTCGCGCGGCAACCGGAAGCGCGGTACGCCGAGCAGGGCCATGCCGCCGGGTTCGGGTGCGGCTTCAATGAGCGTCACGCTGTGACCGAGCAGCGCGAGGTCGTGCGCCGCCGCAAGCCCGGCAGGGCCGGCGCCGACAATCGCGACGCTGCGCCCCGTCTGCGTTGTGGGGCGGCGGTCTTTCATGGGCCGCACCGCGTACCGGTCGCTCAAGAAGCGCTTGAGCTGCCGGATGCGCACCGGCGCGTCGAATTCGGCCCGCGTGCACACATCCTCGCATGGCGCGCTGCACGCGCGGCCGCAGACCGACGGCAGCGGGTTGGGCCCCCGCGCCACTTCGAACGCATCGCCGAAACGGCCGTCCCCGGATAGCAGCACGTAGTCGCGCGCATTCGTGGCGACCGGGCAGGCGGCCTGGCACGGTGGAATGGAATGGTCGGTCCTGGCGCTGAGCGCCTCGGTCGCTTTGAGCTTGGGCATGGGAACAACTCCTCCCGGGCGATGGGCGGGCGCCGGGTCGCTGGCTCGATGGTAGAGCGCTGCGGAACGGCGCCAGCCTAGCCGAGCACGCCTCGCCGTCCATATGATCTGGATCAACTCGCGCATTCGCCGCGGATCGCACACTGCCTGAGCGGCCGGGATGCCCGGGGATGCCGGCCGACGTGCACGAGCCTCGTGTACACTGGATTCGTGTGAGGCCGTGAAATGAAGAACATCACCTTGAGCGCCGACGAACACCTCATCGAAGCCGCCCGCGCGCGAGCCCGCGCCGAGAAGACCACGCTTAACGAGCAGTTCCGCCGCTGGCTGGCCGACTATGCAAAGCAATACGAGCGTATGAAGCGCTACGACAAAGCGGTCGAGAATGCGCGCGGCAAGCTCGTGGTCGGGCGCAAGCTCACTCGCGATGAGATGAATGAGCGCTGACAGCTTTCTCGACACCAACCTCTTCATCTACCAGCTCGAAGCCCGCGACACTCACAAAGCGGAAATCGCAGGCCGCATCATCCGGGACGCCGTTGAGAACGGCACGGGTTGCATTAGCTTCCAGGTGGTCCAGGAGTGCCTCAACGTCGCGGTCCGTAAAGCGGAGGTGCCCCTGGACGCCTCCAGCGCCCGGGACTACCTGGATAACGTCCTCGACCCCCTCTGGCAGGTGATGCCCACGCCGGCGCTCTACCACCGCGCGCTCGACATCCAGGGCCGCTACGGCTATGCCTTTTACGATGCGCTCATCATCGCCGCCGCCGTTGAATCAGGCTGCCGGCGGATACTGACCGAAGACCTGCACGACGGCCAGCGCATCGACGGCGTCACGATCGAAAACCCGTTTGAGGGGTGATCCTGGCTGTCCCTTACGCCTCGGCCTCGGCGCTGCCGGGCGAAAGCTCCAGGTACAGCCGGGCGCAAAGCGAGCCCAGCTCGGCCGTCGGGCGTAGCATTTCCGTGTCGCCCCAGGTCCAGTCGGTGTAGTGCGTGCTGGCGCTGCCCGCGCTGGCCGGCCTGAGTGCCGGCGGCCAGTCCCGCGCTTCGGCTTCCACCAGCACCATTTCCAGCGTGCTATCGCCACGCAGCTGCAGGCCGCGGTGCAGTTCTCCGCCCGGCGTTAGCCCGATGCCCAGCTTCTGGCGCCCCATGCGCTCCACCGCTGCTTCCACAGATTCGCCCTCGCCAAGCGTCGCCGCCGGCAGCCCCCACATGCCGGCGAAGTCCTCGCCCGGCTCCTCCGGCCGCCGCACCAGCAGCACCCGGTCGGACTTGGCGTCGTTGATGACCACGGCGACTGCTATCGGGCCGGCCATACGTATTCCTCCACTTCGATGCCCTCCAGCGCCATCTCGACCAGCTCGTCTATTGGCAGTTCGGCTTCGATCTCCTCGATTTCCGACGGTGTCGACCGCGTCTTCACGTGCTCGGGGACCAGGTACTGGCAGCAGTCCATGTCCGGCTCGATGGAGATGTCGTAGGTGCCGATAGCCCTGGCCTGCTCGACCACCTCGTGCTTGTCGAACCCGACCAGCGGTCGCAGGATGGTCGACCGCACGGCGCCTCCCACCGTTGACATGTTCGTCAGCGTCTGCGAACTCACCTGCCCAAGGCTCTCGCCTGTGACCAGCGCATTGCAGCCGCGCTCCTTCGCGATCCGCTCCGTCACCCGCAGCATCATGCGCCGGTAGAGCAACACCCGGTAGGGCGCGGGCGCCGCCACGACTATGCGCTTCTGCACCTCCCCGAAAGGCACGATGTGGAGCCTGCTCTGGAACTGGTAGCGCGTAAGCAGGTGTGCCAGCTCCCGTGCTTTCTCTTGCGACGATGCGTCGGTGAACGGGAACGACGAGAAGTGCACGAAGTCCGCGACGCACCCGCGGCGGATCATCCGGAACGCCGCCACCGGCGAATCGATCCCGCCTGACAACAGCACCGCCACGCGGCCTCCCGTCTTCACCGGTAGCCCGCCCGGCCCCGCAACCCGCGACCGGTAGACAAACGCGGCCTCCGGCTGCACCTCCACATGGTAGGTGGTCGCCGGGTTCGTCAGGTCCACGCTCGCGCCCGTCCGCCTTTGAATCCGGCCGCCCAGTTCGCGCTCGATGTCCTGCGAATTCAACGGGAAGGACTTGTCCCCGCGCGTCGCGCGCACGGCGAACGATCCCGGCACGGCATCCCCCAGGCGGAAGAACGCCTCCTCCCACGCATCCATGTCTCGCGTGCTTGCCAGCGCGAGCGAATAGTTCTGGATGCCAAACACATAGGAAAGCCGCTCACTGATAGCGGGCCAGTCGTCCGGATTGCGCACCTGGATGAAGCCGCGATTGGGCCGGATGCTCGTCTCGCCCACGTCCAGCCCGGCGAGCGCCCGGTCGATGTTGTGCCGCAGGGCTCCGAGAAAAATGTGGCGGTTCCCCTTCTTCAGCGCGATTTCCGAGACCCGGATGATCCCCCACCAGGTGTCCGGAACTACCCCGTGCTTGCGCCCGGGAAGTGTCCGTCCAATCTGCTGCGCACCAACCATCCGTGCCTCCTGCGCGGGAGAACAGCGTGTGCCACACCGCTGCCGGCGCATGCACCACTCCTCATCGTTCCACATCAGCGTCTCACTGCCCACGCCGGGTACAGGGGTGCTCGCAGTTGCTACCGGCCTTTGAACACCGGTGGCCGCCGTTCCGCCGACGCCCGGACGCCTTCCGTGAAGTCCTCCGTCTGCTGCAGCCGGTCCTGCTCCTTGCGCTCGCGGGCTGTGGCCAGGCGGTAGCGGTCGCCCATGCCGGCGCGCATCGTCGCACGGATGCTCGCGACTGCGAGTGGCGCCGACGTGGCGATCTCCGCAGCGAGCGCATGGGCTTCCGCCCGGACCTGCTCCGGCTCCACGAAGCGGTCGAGCAAGCCGAGTTCGTGGGCGCGCTCCCCATTGATCCGGCGCCCCGTATACAACAGCTCCCATGCCTTTTGCTGGCCCACGATCGGTGGCAGCGTGATAGTCAGCCCGAAACCGTGGTGGAAGCCAAGCTGCGCGAAGTTCGCCGTCATGCGCGTGTCGCGGCAGCCCACCCGGAAGTCGGCCGAGCACGCCAGCCCAAAACCACCGCCGACCGCCGCGCCGTGCACAGCCGCCACCACCGGCTTCGTCGCTTCGATCAGCCGCACCGCCTCCCCGTAGAGGTCCCCGCCAACAGTCTGGTTCACGCCATCCGCGTCCTCGCCGCTCGCCTGGCGGCTGAAATTCGCTCCGGCGCAGAAGTGCTTGCCCTCGGCGCAGAGCACAAG
>SLAK01000351.1 GCA_007126855.1 Dehalococcoidia bacterium
ATGCAGTAGGTGCAGAACTTGTTGCAGCCATGGACAACCGGGACGAATGCGGTCGGCCCCTCGGGAATTGCGTAGGTCGTGGGCCAGAATTCACCGCCCATGTCCTCGCTGGAGGTATCGAGCAGATCCATGATCGGCTCAAAATGCTGCGGCCGTGCGAACGCATCCACATAGGGGAAGCGCGCCGCCAGGTCATCGTGCTTCAGCCCGACCATGCAGCCCATCAGGGCGACTTTCAGGTCCGGCTTCTTCTTTTTGACATCGCGGACGCGGCCCAGCTTGGAATATGCCCGGTCTTCGGCGTGCTGGCGGACGCTGCAGGTGTTCAGCACCACGATATCCGCGCGCTCCGGCCGGTCGGTCGCCTTCAAGCCCATGCGCTGGAAGCCGGCAGCCAGCTTCTCGCTGTCGGCCTTGTTCATTTGGCAGCCAACGGTCCAGATGTAGTACTTGCCGCTCATGGGAAAAACCGGGGAGTGCAGGCTGGCGGAGGGGGAGGGATTCGAACCCTCGACCGAGGTTTCCCCCGGTAAGCGCTTAGCAGGCGCCCGCACTAGGCCACTATGCGACCCCTCCACTCACGATTGTAGTGGGGCGAGGCGAGTAGCGTCACGGCAGGGCTCGACTCGCCGCCCACCGCAAGGCAGGATGCACACCATCATCCATCGCGAGGTAGCCAAACATGCGCTATGGCGTCGCAATCCCTCACGCAAACCACTTCGCCGCCCCGGGCGCCATCAGGACGCTGGCCCGCGCCGTCGAGGAACTCGGATACGATTCCCTCTGGGTCAGCGATCACATCATCGTGCCGGAAGGCAGCTCCTACATCCCGGAGTTCATGGACGAACCGCTGGCCACCCTGGCCTTCGTCGCCGCCGAAACTTCCCACGTCTCCATCGGCACGAGCGTCCTCATCCTGCCCTACCGAGACCCCGTCTTCACCGCGAAGTTCATCAGCACCGTCGACTACCTGAGTGAAGGCCGCATGGTGCTGGGCATCGGTGCGGGCTGGCTCCAGGAGGAGTTCGACGCCATGGGCGTGCCTTTCGAGGAGCGCGGCCCGCGCACGGACGAGTACCTCCGCGTCATCCGCAACCTCTGGGAGACGGAGACCTCCAGCTTCAGCGGCAAGTGGAAGCGTTATGAAAACATGCGCATGTTCCCCAAGGCCGCAGCAGCGCGCCGCGGGACCATCCCCATCCTGGTTGGCGGCAACGGGCGCGCCTCCATCCGCCGCGCCGGCGAACTAGGCGACGGCTGGCATCCGATCAACCTCGGACTCGAAGACTTCCGTCAGGGCGTGAAGGCCTACCACGACACCTGCGCACGTTTCGACCGCGAACCGGGCCCGATCTGCATCCGCCACATGCCCATGGGGCGGCGCCAGCCGCAGGGTGACCGGCCGCCGTTCATCGGCACACCCGACGAAGTGGCAAAGGACATCCGGGAGTTCGCCGCGGCAGGCCTGGACGAGCTCATGCTCTCTGTCCCCGCGCGCACGGTCGCCGACCAGGTGGCGCAGCTCCGCACCTTCATGCGGGAGGTTGTGCCGCGCGTGTGAGCGCGCAAAGGGCCCCGCGTTACACTGGCCGTGTGAGCACCGCCGTTGTTGTTGTCATCTTTACCGTCAGGGACGGCGAACTCTGCGCGCTGCTGATTGAGCGCGCTGCCGAGCCCTGCAAGGGCCAGTGGGCGCTCCCCGGCGGCGCACTGCTGCCGGACGAGACCATCGATGGCGCTGCCACCCGCAAGCTTGCCGATGAAACCGGCGTCTCCGACGTCTTCCTCGAACAGCTCTATACCTTCGACAAGTTGGGCGGGAAGGCCGACATCGTCGTGGCCTATTTCGCGCTGGTGGACTTCGAGCGCACCCGGCTACGCGAGGACCTGGAATGGCGGCCGGCCTGGCACCCCGTGCGCGCGCTGCCGCCGCTCGCGTTCCAGAACGAGCGCATCCTCGCGCTGGCTGAACAGCGCCTGCGCAACAAGCTCGAGTACACCAACGTGGTCTATTCGCTGCTGCCCGAACGCTTCACGCTGACCGAGATGCAGCAGGTCTATGAGGCGATCCTGGGCGAGACCATGGACAAGCGGAATTTCCGGCGGCGCGTGGTCGGGCTCGGCATCATCCGCGAGACCGGCCAGACACGAAAGCGCGGCGCCCACCGCCCGGCGATGCTCTACGAATTCACGAGCCGCGAGCCGGTGACCCTGTAGTCAGGGTTGATCATAGTCAATTGCTGAGTATTCGCAGTCTCAGTACCATCCGGCCATGACCGGTGTGCGGGATCTCCTGCCCGGCGAATACGCCGTCCTTGGGCTGCTCAGCGAACGGCCGCTGCACGGCTACGAACTGGCCCGTCTCTACAAGGCCGAAGGCCTGCACGACGCCTGCCCCGTCGAGCAAAGCCTGCTCTACGCTTACCTCCGCAACCTGGAGGACCGCGGCTTCGTGGAAGCCACCGAAGAACGCGTCGGCCGCCGCCCCCCGCGCCGCCAGTTCCGCCTCACAGCCGAAGGCGGCCAGGCGTTCGAGCGCTGGCTCCAGGCGCCGGTCAACCGCATGCGGGACGTGCGTCTGGACTTCCTCATCAAGCTCTACTTCCTCCAGCGCTTCGATCCTCCCGCCGCGGTCGAGCTGATCCAGAAGCAAATTGCCGCCTGCGATGCCTACCTGGAGCGCTGGCAGCCTGCGCCGGACGCGACGCCGTTCCGGAAGTTGGTCGCGCAGTCCAAGCAAAGCGCCGCACGCGCGACCCGCGAATGGCTCGCCGCTTACGAACGGGAGCTGACGGAGGCTGCGCGGACATGAGGCAGTTTGCCCGACGGCTATCCCTTCCGGCCCTGCTGCCGCTGATAGCGGCGATCGCCCTTGCCTGCGGCGCTAACGCAGACGATGGGCCGGATCCGGCCGAATCGCTGGTCACCCCGGCTCCCGGCACGGTTTCCGTCATCGAAGCAGAGCCGGGCGAAGCCTACGCTGGCCGAATCCGCCTCGCCGCCGCCTCGGACCTTCGCGACGCGCTCGAAGCCCTGCGGCCAGCGCTGGAAGAGACGTGCCAGGCCACGATCACGCCGGTTTACGGCTCATCCGGGCAGCTCAAGGAGCAGATCCTGGCGGGCGCGGAGTTCGGCCTGTTCCTCTCTGCTGACGCAGGGTTCCCGGCCGAGCTCGACGACGCCGGGCTGGTCGTCTCCGGCGGCCTGGCTGAATACGCAGTGGGGCGCCTCGCACTCGTTACACGCGACGGCATCGCGCCTGCCGCCTCCATCGATGCGCTCATAGATCCGGTTTACGAGCGCGTTGCTATCGCCAACCCCGGCCACGCGCCCTATGGCCGCGCCGCGGAAGCCGCCCTCGACAGCGCAGGGATCCTGCATGACATTCGGGGTCGCCTGGTTTTTGGCGAAAATGTCCGCCAGGCCATCGATTATGTCGATACAGGGAACGCGGATGCGGGCATCGGCGCGCTCGCGCTGGTGATCAACGCTGACCATGTGCTTATCGACGCCGTGCTCCACCCGCCAATCACGCAGACCGGCGCCGTCGTCCGCGAAACGGGCGCCGAGCGCACCGGCCGCTGCATCCTCCAGTACCTGCTGAACCCCGAGGGACAGCAGGCATTGCAAGCTTTCGGGTTCGAGGCGGTGGCGCCGCAATGAGTTTCGACGGGCTGGAACTCTCGGCGATACGGGTCAGCGCCCAGGTGATGGCACTGGCCACGCTCATGTGCATCGTGGTGGGCACCACGCTCGCCTGGTACATTGCCCGGTCCGGGCGGCGCGTCGCTGCGCTGCTGTCAGCGCTCGCGCTGCTGCCGCTGGTGATCCCGCCGAGCGCGGTGGGCTACTACCTGCTGTACGCCTTCGGCCGCCAGAGCACCTTCGGCAACTTCCTTATCGACGACGTGGGCCTGCGCCTCGTCTTCACCTGGCCCGGCGCGGCGATCGCGGCAGGCGTTGTCTCGCTGCCGCTCTTTGTCCGTACGGCCCAGGCCGGCTTCGAACAGATCGACCCGGAGCTGCTTGCCGTCGCCAGTACCATGGCATCGCCATTCCGCGCCTTCGTCCGGGTCGCGTTGCCGCTGGCCTGGCCCGCGCTGGTCGCGGCCACGCTCATCGCCGCCGCGCGCAGCCTCGGCGAATTTGGCGCCACCGTCATCATCGCGGGCAACATCCCCGGCGAAACGCAGACCGTGCCCGCCGCAATCTACGACGCCGTCCAGGCCGGGGACCGGCCACGCGCCAACGCCCTTGCGTTCTTCAGCCTGGTCTTCGGGCTGGTCGTGCTCGCCGGCCTGAGCCTGGTCTTGCAGAGGCAGCGCTACCGATGATGGCCGAAGCTGCCCACGTGCTGGACATGGACATCGAAAAGCGTCTCGGCGCCTTCACCCTCGACGTGCAGGTCCAGGCCGACAACGAATTGCTCGTGCTCTTTGGCCCATCCGGTTCCGGAAAGACCGTCACCCTCCGCTGCATCGCCGGGCTGGAGACACCCGACACCGGGACCATCAGCATTGGCGGCGAGCCAGTGTTCGATACGCACGCCAAGACGAACATCCCGGCGCGCCGGCGCCCCATCGCCTTCGTCCCCCAGGGCTACGCGCTCTTTCCCCACATGACCGTCGAGGAAAACATTGCCTTCGGCATGCCGCGCTCGCCGGGTCGTCCGGGGCGAATCCGGGAATTGCTCACGCTCCTGCACCTGGAGGGCCTGGAGCGGCGCTACCCGCGCACGCTCAGCGGCGGGCAGCAGCAGCGCGTGGCGCTCGCCCGGGCGCTGGCGCGCGACGTCGAAGTGCTGCTGCTGGACGAGCCGTTTAGCGCGCTCGACGAAGCGCTACGCGAAGGGCTGCGCCACGAGTTGCTCCGCCTGCGCCAGGAGCTCGGCCTGACCACGGTCTTCGTGACGCACGACCTCCGCGAGGCGCACCTGCTGGCCGACCACATGGCCGTCATCGACGCCGGCCGAATCCTGCAGACCGGCGGCAGAGACGAGGTCTTCAAACGCCCCGCATCCCGGCGTGTGGCGCAGCTCACCGGTGTGGAGAACATCCTGCCGGCGACGGTGCTCCGCCGCGAGGACGACGCCGCAGACGTGACCATCGCAGGAATGTCCTTTCGCTGCACATCGCTCGCTGACGGAGCGACCACCGACGATGCAACCTTCGCCGGCGTGCGCGCGGAGCGCATCAACCTTCGCCGCTGGCGCGAGGACGTGCCCCCGAACCACCTGGTGGCACGCGTGGCCGACGAATGGGCCTACGGCAATACGCACACACTGCGCTTCGAGCCGGCCGCCGAAGGGCCGGCGCTGGTCGTCGAGCTCGCTTCGCGGCCCTACGAAGTGCTGGGTGTGTCCCATCAGCGGGAATGGCTGCTGGAAGTGCCGCCGGAAGACCTCCACCTCATGCCGGCATGATGGGCTTCGGCGGGGTCCGTCCCGCGGGCTCCAGCGCACGTGCCGTCACGGCGTAGAGCGGGTCGCTGCCATGGCCCGGCCGCAACTGCAACGCTTCCGGCGTATCGAATGCGCCGGACAAGCGGAAATAAAGCCCGATGAGCTCGGCGTGGCCGTCGTCGTCAAGCATCTGCCAGGCGGCGACGGCCTTGGTCGGGAAGCAGCGGTTGGAATAGCTCACGACCAGCGGCGCCCCGGGCTTCAGCACCCGCGCGACATCGGCGAAGACCTCCACCGGCCGCACCAGGTACTGCACCGACACAGCGATGAGCGCGGCATCGAAGCGGCCACCGTCATAGGGCAGCGCCGGATCGGCGTTCAGGTCGTGCACGACCCATTCGGTGAGCTGCGGATTCGCCTGGAGCTCGCCAGCGTTCATGCCAAGGCCAGCGACCGTACCGTATTCCACATCTTCCGGCAGGTGCGAAACCCAGCTCGACATCAGGTCGAGGAGGTGCCCGCCGGGCGGCAACAGCTCCCGGTAGAAGCCGGACAGCGCCGCTATCGCCGCGTCGTCGATGTGCGTGACGAGCCGCAGTTCCTCATAGAAGCGCCGGTCGGACGTTTCGTCGATGCGGCGAAAATGCTCGGCGCGGAGCGGGTTGTCCTCCGCCTTGTCAGGCACGAGTCCCGGACGAGGCTTCTTCCCACAGCACGGCCTCGAAGAACTTCGCGCGCGGATGCCCCTCGACAATCCCCTCCGGCATCGCGTCGCCGTGCGCCTTGCGGAAGGCCTCCGACTGCGCCCAGCCGAGGAATGCCTCGCGTGATTCCCAGGTGGAGTGCGATATGTATTCGCCCGGTTCGTCCCCGCGGAGCAGGGCAAAGCGCACGAAGCCCGGGACCTCCTGCAGATAGGTCTCGCGCTGCTTCCAGATATCCTCGAACTCGCCGCCACGGCCCTCGGCGACCTTGAAATGGTTCATGGCAATGAACATCGAATCCCCCTTCGTTTTCCTGCCAACCTGCGTCTTTCCAGCGAGTGTAGCAGCGTGTGGACTTGAGACGCCCCGGCGCCCGGCCGGTAGAATCGCCGCCATCAACGCCAGGCACGCATCGCATTGAAGGGGCACATCCATGCACGAGGGACCGCTTTCCGGCATCAAAGTTCTCGAATTCACCCAGATCATCGCCGGACCCTTCTGTTGCATGCTCCTGTCGGATATGGGAGCCGAGGTCACCAAGCTCGAACCCCTTGAGGGTGAACCCTGGCGGCTGTTCAACGAACTCGTGCCCGGAGAATCGCGTACCTTCGCCAGCCTCAACCGCGGCAAGAAAGGCATGTCGCTCGATATGCAGCGCCCGGAAGCGCGGGACATCATCCGGCGGCTCATCGCCGAGTCGGACGTGATGGTCATCAACTACCGGCCCGGGGTCGCCGAGCAGCTTGGCATTGACTACGAGACCGCCCGGCAGATCAACCCGAGCATCGTCTATTGCGAGAACACGGCCTTCGGAAAGCGTGGCCCGCTCGCCCAGCGCGGCGGATACGACATCGTCGTCCAGGCGCTCACCGGGCTGATGGCCGGCGAAGCAAAGATGCAGGGCGACGTGCCCATGGCGGCCTACCCTGCCCCCATCGACTACGCGACAGGCATCCAGATGTCCAACAGCATCTGCGCCGCGCTCTTCCACCGCGAGCGCACCGGCAAAGGCCAGCGCATCGATAGCACGCTCATGGGCACCGCGCTCGCCATGCAAACATCCCAGTTCACCTGGATCGACGCCTTCGACGACGACATCATCCCTGCGCTGGTTGCCGACCTTGAGCAAGCCCGCGCCGAAATGAAGAGCTTCGCCGAGCAGGAGCAGGTCCGCTTCCAGTACCGCCCGAAGCCGCCCGGGAACATCTACTACCGCGTCTACCAGACCGCCGACGGTTTCATCGCCCTCGGTGCGCTGAGCCACAGCCTTCGTGCCCGCGTACTCCAGGTCACCGGCCTGCACGACCCGCGCTACAGGGAAGACGGCTCGTTCGAGCTCGCGCCCGACGGCTGGGCCGAGTTCGCGCCGCAGCTCGTCCAGCAGGCAGAGGCACTGTTCCGGACGAAGACCACCGAAGAATGGGGCCAGCTCTTCCAGGACGCGGGCGTCCCATCCGGCCCGGTCCATTTCATCGAAGAACTCTTCGAGCACCCGCAGGCGCTGGACAACGGCCTGGTAACAGAACTCGAACACGACGTACTGGGCCATATGCGCATGGTTGCGCCGCCGTTCCAGATGTCCGAAGCGCCGCTCGCGCCGCAGGGCGCCAGCCCGCCGCTCGGCCGGGACAACGACGAAGTCCTTCGGTCGCTCGGCTACGAAGACGCGCAAATCGAAACGCTGCGGACCAGCGGCGTCATCCGCTAACCGAACCGCTATGCAAGGAGCATCCCGTGCCCAACATTGAACCGCTGCGCCGCGAGCAGCTTCCCGAATTCGAGAAGCTCTTCCAGGCGGTCGAATCCGCCCTTGGCTTTGTCCCCAATAGCTACTACACGATGGGACACCGGCCGGAGATCCTCCAGGCCTTCTCGCGGCTGACCGCCGCGGTCTTTGGGCCATCGAGCA
>SLAK01000183.1 GCA_007126855.1 Dehalococcoidia bacterium
CATGAAGGCATCGTTGCCGGGCGTGCCGAAGTTGTGGCCGAAGGGCGCCTGGACGCCGACGGTACGAGGCGCACGCATCTTCTCGGCGGTTTCGGGCATCATCGTGACGGTGACGGTGGGGATTCCGTGGGATTCGATGACACGTGCCAGCACGGGCACGTTGCGGCAGCAATCCGGTCAGGCAGGGGCCAGGAGCAGCACATCCACACCGCGCCCCTTGAGGCGGGCGGCGAGTTCGGGCCCCTGGGTCTGCCGCCAGTCCTTGAGGCGGCGATCCTGGTAGCCCATGAAGGAATAGTGCTCGTCGGCAAGGGAGCCGATGGCGCCCTCCTCTTCGAGCTTGCGGAATGCGCGGATGGGGAGAACGACGTTGACGTCTTCCAGGATGTCGGCGCCGTTGATGTGCAAATGGGCGTGGCCGAGCTGGTCCTGGCGGACATCCGCGGGGATGACGCGATAGGTAGGGTCGCCCCAGGAGGGTTCCGCGCGCTCGCGGTCGAGGTCGAAGGATTCTTGCTGATCCTTGAGGTAGATACCCGCGGAAGTCATGAGCGCAAAACGCGCCTGGCTGACGGGTTTGGCGAGCGGAGTCCAGGCATGCGGTTCGCGGGTCTCGGGGGTGTCGGCGTACATCGCGCGCATGGAACGCGGGAGGTACTTGTAGCTATCGACGGGCATGGGTTCGCCGCCTCCACGGGGTTGGTCAAATGCACGGTACCCGCGTGGGGCGACTGCTACAACAATCTAGCTGCCGTCGTAGTCGACGCCGATGCGCGCGAGCGCTTCCTGGAGGTCGTCGCCCATGAGGGGTCCGCGGTGGATGGAACGGACGATGCCATCGGCATCGATGAGGACGCTCACGGGGAGATAGCGGCCGATGCGGTAGTGGTCGGTGACGGCGCCGTTGGTATCGAGGACGGCGGGGAAGGTGATGCCGAGGTCTTCGAGGATGCCCAGGGCGTCGCTCTGCGATTCGATGAAGTTGACGGCGAAGAAGACCACCTGGTCGCCGAGGGCATCCTGGGCGGCCTGGAATTCCGGCAGTTCTTCGAGACACGGCCCGCACCAGCTCGCGTACCAGTTGAGGACAATGGGAGTGCCGGCGAAGTCCGAGAGCATACGGATGGTCGAAGGGTCGCGCACATCGGCGAGGGCGAAGTCCGGGGCTGGATCGCCGATGTCGGGGCGCTGCGGGTCGAGCGGGCCGGTGTCCGGGAGTGGTGTGGGCATGCCTTCGACGTCGGGGATGGGGGTGCCGCCGAAGGGGGCTTCGTACTCCACTGCGTCGCCCGAAGCGGGGGCGGTTGCGGGCCCGGTGCCACCGTCCCCGGCGAATGCATAGACGCCGATGACCGCCGCAGTGAAGACGGCGGCCGCGCCGAGGGCGGCGATGCCAAGGTAGGGTCGTGGCGGCCGGGGGTCTTGCGGCTCGGACATAGGTTCGTGTGCCTGGTTCGACGGTATCCAGCGGGCGATCGATGTGCAACGATCCGGATAAGTGCTGTTCATGCACCGTTAACGCTGCAGGCAAACGATGGACGCAATGGTAGAAGCGACGGCAACACGCCAGGCCACAGTCCTCGTCGTCGAAGATGAGGAGACGCTGCTTTTCACGGTGGCGCGGAACCTGAAAAAAGAAGGCTACCGGGTGCTCACCGCGTCACGCGGCGACGACGGTCTCGCGCTTGCCCGCAGCGAAAACCCGGACGTGATAGTGCTCGACGTGATGCTTCCCGGCGTGGACGGGATGCAGATTTGCCGGCTGCTCCGGCGAAACACGCAGGTGCCCATCATCATGCTCACGGCACTGGGCGGGGAAGGCGACCGCGTGGCAGGGCTGGATACCGGCGCGGACGACTACCTGGTGAAGCCTTTCGGCATGCGGGAGCTGCTCGCACGCGTGCGGGCGCTGCTGCGCCGGATGCACACGGAAGCGCCGGCGGCTGAGCCGGAGACCACCCTTGTTTCGGGTGACCTGACGATTGACCGGGCGCGACGCGAGGTGCGAAAAGACGGCGCCGTATTGCATTTGAAGCCGAAGGAGTACGAACTCCTGCTATTCTTCGTGCAGAACCCGAGGAAGGTTTTCTCGCGTGAGCAGATCCTGGACGAAGTTTGGGGCTATGACTTCGACGGCGGCCCGCGCACGGTGGACGTCCACGTACGCTGGCTGCGGCAGAAGGTGGAAGAGGACGACGCGCATCCCCAGCGCATCCGGACGGTCCGCGGGAGCGGGTACCTGTTTGAAGGATAGCGGCGAATGAGGCGTGGGCTGGCACTGCGCGGAGCGGTTGTCGCCGGTGCGGTTGGCGTCGGCGAATTGTTCTTTGGCCTGATCCTGGGGTTCTACGACTATGACTGGTGGGTGCGCCTGCTGGGGACGGTTGCCGCGGTCGCGGTTGGTATCGCCGTAGGGTACCTGGCATTCCGGCAGCCGGCCGACGCGATTGAGGACGTGAGCCGGGCGGCGAAGGGTATCGCCCGGGGCGAGCTGGACAAGCGGGTGGTGGACACGACCGGTCCCACGGCCGACCTGGCGGAGAACTTCAACACGATGGCGGCGCGGCTCCAGCACCTGGTGGAAGAGACGACGGCGGCGCGCGTACGGGTGGAAGCGGTGCTGGCAGCGACGGCAGACGCGATGATCGCGATCGGCGCTGATACGCGGGTGCGCTACATGAACCCGGCGGCGGCGACGCTCCTCGGCGTGGATAAGGATGAGGCGCTAGGACGGCCGTTTATCGAGAGCGCCCGGGACTATGAGCTGGATGAGCTCGTGCGGCGGGCCATCTCGCCGCCACGTTCGACCGAGTCGGTGGTGGTGACCTTCGGCCCGCAGCGGATCCCGTTGCGGGCAGTGGCGGTGCCCATTGTAGGCGGCGGGGAGTGGTCGATGCTGCTGGTGCTGAACGACCTGACCGAGGTGCAGCGGGTCGACCGAATCCGGCGTGATTTCGTGAGCAACGTCTCTCACGAGCTGCGAACTCCGGTTGCGGCCATGCTTGCGCTGGTGGAGACGATGGAAGACGAGCTGGAAGCCAGCCCCGAAGAACGCAAGGAGTTTGTGGAGCGGCTGAAGCAGCAAACGGAGCGCATGTCCACGCTGGTGAACGAGCTGCTGGACCTGTCGCGGATCGAGTCGGGCGCCATCGTGCTGCACCCGGAAGAGCTTGACCTGCCGGCGGTGGTGAGCGAGACGATCGACCTGATGAAGCCGCGGATCGACAAGGCAGGTGTCACGGTCCACCCGCCGGAAGCGGAAGGGATGCTGGTTGAGGCTGACCGCACATCGATCATCAGGCTGGTAACGAATCTGCTGGACAACGCGATCAAGTACAGCCCCAAAGGGGCGCAGATCTGGACGGCGGTGCAGGATGAAGGCGAACTTGTGGCGCTGGCGGTGAAGGACGAGGGAGAGGGCATCCCGGAGCACGACCTGCCGCGAGTCTTCGAGCGCTTCTACAAGTCGGAGCAGTCACGGCACACGCAGGGTGTCGGGCTGGGGCTGGCGATCGTGAAGCATCTTGTGCGCGCGCACGGCGGCACGGTGGAGGCCAGCAGCCCGGAGGAAGGTGGGACCATTTTCACGGTGCGACTGCCCCGGAAGTTCGTGGGAATGCAGCCGGAGCACAGTGTCCCGCGGCGGGGGCACCGTTAGCGAGGCGTCGCCTCAGACCGCCTGGCCACGCATCCGCGGGTCGGGTGAGTCGTCGGCGATGGAGAGGGCCAGGGTGACCAGGTTCACGGTGGTTTCTCCGTAGCCTTCGAAGCCTTCGCCCACGGTCTTGCCCTGCAGGTGGCGCGCCCAGATACCTTCGGTGATGACGGCGAGCTTGTAGTAGGCGAGCACCTCATAGAAGTGGATGAATTCCGTCGAGCGGCCGCTGCGCTTCGCGTACTCGGCGGCAAGCTGGTCGCGGGTGAGAAAGCCTTCCTGGGCGGTCATCGTCGAGATGCTGCGGGCGCGGAGGCGCTCTTCGGAGTCGGACTTCTGGCCCCAGAAGATGAAGGTGTAGCCAAGGTCGGCCAGCGGGTCGCCGAGCGTGGCCATCTCCCAGTCGAGGATGGCTTCGATTTTCCCGGGGTCGCCCGGGTCCAGGATCATGTTGCCCAGGCGGTAGTCGCCGTGGACGATGGCCGGCGCCGGGGACTCGGGGATTGCGGCGCGGAGTCGTTTGATGAGCTCTTCGACCTCGGGCAGTTCGCGCGTCTTGGAGCGCTCCCACTGTTCGGACCAGCGGCGGACCTGGCGTTCGAGATAGCCCTGGGGCCGCCCGAATTCGGAAAGGCCGACCGCGTTGTAGTCGACGGCATGGAGCTTCACCAGGGCGTCGATGAGCGCGAGGCTCATGCGGCGGCGTTCTTCGGGTTTTGTGGCATAGCCTTCCGGCAGCTCATCGCCGAGGATGACGCCTTCCTTGTATTCCATGACGTAGAAGGGGTACTCGTTGACCTCCGGGTCTTCGCAGAGGGCGAAGGTGCGCGGGGCGGGCACGTCGGTATCGTTGAGGCCGGTGAGGACACGGTATTCGCGTGCCATGTCGTGAGCGGTGGGAAGGACATGGCCGAGCGGCGGGCGACGCATGACCCAGACACGGTCCGAGCCAATGACTTTGTAGGTGAGATTTGAGCGGCCACCGCTGAGGAGTTCGAAGCGGAGTTCGGCGTCGCCGCCGGGGACGTTTTCGGCGAAGAAGCGTGAGACGCGGTCGTAGTTGATGCCGGGAGGCAGGTCTTGCTGCATATGCCGGAAGTATACGCCTCGCAGCGGGAATGTCAGGCAGTTGCGGCGTGCCAAGGAGGGCATCAATGCTGGTTGCCCGATTGCGCCAGACCACCCATAACTGGTACAAACTTACTGGATGATCACAGCTGCGTGGCGGCTTAGATAGGTTTGGTAGCTTTCTAAGCGGTTGAAGCGGCATCCTTTACAGGAACACGGGAGGAGCGAGGCACCAGGGATGGAGTACCGGCGCATTCGAGGCACCGATCTTGAGGTTTCCGCAGTTGGATTTGGCGTCTGGACGGTGGGGACCACATGGTGGGGCGTGAAAGACCGCAATGTGGGCATCGACCTGTTGCAACGCGCTTTCGATTACGGCATCACCTTTTTCGATACGGCTGACACCTACGCCAGCGGCGACGCGGAGACCATCCTGCGGGAGGCGCTTGGCGACCGGCGGGACGAGATCGTCATCGCCACGAAGTTTGGCTACGACATCTACAACAACCCGGACCGGCCGGGCCAGCAAGAGCGGCCCCACGACTGGTCGCCGCAATACATGCGGAAGGCGCTCGAGGGCTCGCTGAAGCGCCTGGGCACCGACTACATCGACTACTACCAGCTCCACAATCCCCGCCTGGATGCGATCCAGAAGGACGACCTGTGGGCGGAGTTGGATAAGGCGAAGGACGAAGGGCTCATCCGCGCCTATGGCACCGCGCTGGGCCCGGCCATCGACATGCGCCAGGCTGACGAGGCCATCGAGTCGATCAGCCGGCGGAAGGCGCCGCCGCAGATCATTTACAACCTTTTTGAGCAGCAGCTTGGCGAGCGAGTGTTTCAAACGGCGCGAGAGCACGATGTCTCCGTGCTGGTGCGCGTGCCGCACGCATCGGGTTTGCTGGACGGGAGCGTGCAACGCGACACCACGTTTGAGCCGGGCGACCACCGCAACTGGCGGGTGACCACGAACCAGCGCCGCAAGGAATGGCTGGAAGACGGCCTGGTGAAGCTGGAGCGGCTGGACTTCCTGACCGAGGGGCGGACGATCGGCCAGGCGGCGCTACAGTTCGTGTTGCATGACCCGATCGTGGCGAGCGTGCTGCCGAACATCTATGACGCCGAAGGGCTGGAAGATTTCGCGACCTTCGACCGGGCCCGGGCGCTGACGGATGATGAATACAACCGCGTGCAGGAGCTGTACGCGCGGAACTTCGACCTGCCGGAACCAGCCGGCGCGCAGCGGTAGGAGGGGGCATGAGCGAGCAGCGAGGCAGCGGCGCACCGGCAGGCCCGCCACAGCGTCGGGGACCGATGGTGGACCTGGACCCCAGCGGGCAGGTATCGCAGAAGGAGCCCGACCGTGGCAGGCGCCAGTTCCTCAACTACGCGTTCTACAAGGTCGACCGCGAATTCCGGCGGCTCGGCGCCGATGAGAAGGCTGCGGCGCGCGAGGAGTTCGCGGACGTGATCCGCTGCTGGGAGTCGCGCGAGGACACCATTTTGCGCACCTATTCGCTGGTGGGCCTGCGCGCGGACGCCGACTTCATGCTGTGGCGGATCTCGCACGACCCGCTGTGCTTCCAGGAGATGCAGGCGCAGATGAACCGCACGACACTCGGCGCCTACCTCGAGCAGCCCTACAACTTGCTTTCGCTACAGAAGCGGTCGCAGTACGTGAACCGCGTCGAAGGCTCGGGCGAGGGCGTGGAGCTGCTGCCCGGACAGGGCAAGTACCTGTTTGTCTATCCCTTCGTGAAGACGCGGCAGTGGTACGCGCTCACGCCGCACGCGCGCCAGGGGATGATGGACGAGCACATTTTCGCGTCGACCCCGTTCAAGGGCGTGCGGCTGAACACGAGCTATAGCTACGGCATCGACGACCAGGAATTCGTGGTGGCATTCGACTCGGACTACCCGCAGGAGTTCGTGGACCTGGTGGGCCGGCTGCGCTACACGGAGGCAAGCCTCTACACGCAGCGGGACACGCCAATGTTCACCTGCGCGAAGGCCGATATCGCTACCATCGTGGAGCAGGTGGGGTAGTGACTGCACCGACAACAACCCCGGCGAAGGTGCAGACCGAAGAGACGAGGCGCAGGGCGCTCCTCGAGCGGCTCGAGCGGTTCACCGCCTGTTGCTGGGAAACCGCGTCGCTGGACCGGGCGCAGATGCGGTTCGTGTGGGAGCTTTCGGCGAAGCATGGGGCGGCACCAATCATGCTGTCGAGCTGCCAGCGAATCGAGGTGTACGGCAGCGACATTTGCGAATGCGAGGCGCCGCTGCGGCGCGAAGGCATCGAGGCGCTGCGGCACCTGGCCGAAGTCGCCGCCGGGCTGCATTCGGTGGTGCTTGGCGAAGCGCAGATTCTCGGCCAGGTACGGACCGCGGTGCAGGAGGCGCCACCGGACATCCGCCCGATAGCGGGGACCGCGGTGGCGGCCGCGCGGGAGCTCCGGCGGGAGACCGAGTTTCACAGCCATTCGGGCCATCTGCTCGATCGGGCACTGGGCCGTGCGGACGTGCCGGCATCGGGACACCTGCTGGTGGTGGGCGCGGGCGCTGTGGGCCGGCTTATCGCCCAGCGCGGCAAGGAGCTGGGATTCGAGCATGTGACCATTGCCAGCCGAAGAGAGCCCGATGCAGCCTGGTTCCGCGACGGCGGTTTCGCCTTCCGGCACCTCCAGGAGATGCAGGACCTGGCGCCGGTAGATGTGGTTGTCGGCTGCCTTGGTTCGAACGCCGACGAGCTGCGGCCGGATGACCACCTGCCAGAAGTGCGCAGGCTAATCGTGGACCTGGGCACGCCGCGTAATTTCGCCAACCACGATGACGTGCCGCTGGTAACGATCGCGGCGATGCTGGGGCCCGGCAACGAACGGCCGCACGGCGACGCGAAGCGCGCGGCGCTGCGCGAGCGGCTGCACGAAATCCTGGACCGGCGGTTGATGATGATGAGCCAGAACGGCGAATCCCCTGTGGGGAACCTGCGGAAATCCGTCGAGGCGGCGCGGCAGCGCGAGCTTGAAGCCGTCCGCCAGCGGCACCCGGAGATCCCTGCCGAGACGCTGGACGCGATCACGCGGTCGATGATCAACAAGATCTTTCACGCGCCGTCGCAGCGGCTGAAGCAACTCGATGACCCGGAGCTCGCGCAGGAGCTGGCCGCTCTGTTCGCCCACAACGACAGCGCATCAGCCATGGAGGACGAGGATTGAGCAGCGCGACGGTGCCGGTCTCGATTGACGACCCGGTGAATGTGGCCATCCTTTCGGTCTC
>SLAK01000173.1 GCA_007126855.1 Dehalococcoidia bacterium
AAGTGACCGAAACCGCCACGCCCACCGCAGCCCCCGCTTCGCCGACCGCGACCCCCGGCGATGCCGCCGACGAAGAGCACAACTCGGATCCGGGCGATTCCTAGCGCGCCGCCTGCGCGCCGGAGCTACCATTGGCGGCCGCAGCCTGCATCTGGCCCCACGGCTGCCGTGCCGAGGCCATCCATCCACCGTCGACGATGATCGATTGCCCCGTCACGAATGACGACTCGTCGCTAGCCAGCCACAGCGCCGCGTTTGCGATATCCTCGGGCAGCCCTGCCCGCGGGATCGGCTGCACATACTTCAGCCGTTCCTCCATCTCCTCGCGCGTGACGGGCATCGGTGCGTGCGGGTTTTCGTACAGGATCGGTGTCAGCGTCCCGCCCGGGCAGATGCAGTTCGCACGGATGCCCTGGCTTGCGTACTCCACCGCGCACACCCGCGTGAGCTGCACCACACCGCCCTTCGCGCTGCCATAGGCCCCCTGGCCCATCATCCCCATATACGCCGAGACCGAAGCGGTGGTGATGATCGACCCGCCCCCGCTCTTCAGCATCTGCGGGAGCGCGTGCTTCATCCCCAGCCACACGCCCTTCAGGTCCACCGCGATAATGCGGTCGAACACCTCCTCCGTGCAGTCCATGATCGAGCCCTCGCCGCCGCCGATGCCGGCATTGTTGTACATAACGTCAAGCTTGCCCCAGGTGTTCACCGCCTCCCCGATCAGCCCCTGCACGTCTTCGCTCGATGCCACATCAGCCCGCACGAAGCGGCACTCCGGCCCGATCGATGCCGCCACCGCGTGCCCCTTGTCCTCCTGCAGGTCGCCGATCACCACGCGCGCGCCCTGGGAAACGAACAGCTTCGCTGTCGCCTCGCCCATGCCCGATGCGCCCCCGGTGATAACCGCAACTTTGCCGTCCAGCCGTCCCATTGTCCTTGCTCCGTTTCGTGGATGATGGGAGCGGATTCTACGCGATTGTTCGCCCCGTGCGAACGACTTACGAGGCCGCGGGGTCCAGGTTAAGGCGAGGTATGCATTTGGTGCGCTCCCGGGCAATTTACTGGCTTTTTACGCGGCGCTGGCAACCGGGCTACACCTGCGGGCGTTGTTCTGAGTGCATATAGGCGGGCCGCTTGGTAGCGTGTCCTCAGGCCAGCCGGCTGAACGGTGGAGGCGTATCCGAATGAGCCTGTTTCGAAGCCCAACCCTTGCCCTCGCAGTCGCAATCATTGGCGTCGCAGCCTTGCTTGGCGGCTCCCTCGGGCTGGCAACGGCGGGGACTCGTGGGCCTCTCTACCCCGGTGCCAACTTCGTGGCCGGGCCTTTCTCCGGCGACGTGTCCCCCGACAAGTTTGTCGAATGTCTGACCCCCACCCACTGGAAGGCGATCTACATCTGGGAGGGCGATCAGCAGAGCTGGCGCCACTATTTCAACACCGCTGGCAATGGCGTGCCTTCGTTCGTGAACCAGCCGGATGTTGGCGGTATGGAAGTCGTCCCGCAGTTCAGCGGCCTGGTGCTTCTGATGCACCCGGATACTCCGCCGGGCTATGAAGGGTTCTTCCCCGAACATGCAGACGAGGATTGTTCATCCTGACGCCCGGCACCGCTCCAAACCTAAAAAGCCCTCGCCCACCGCGAGGGCTTTTTCGTGCGCAAGCGCCGGCGCGCATAAAATTGAACCCCCGAAGAGGTGATACTGCATGGCCGTGATTGCGCGCCTCAAGCGCGAGCACATCGACGAAATGATCAAGCATGCCCGCGAAGAAGCACCCATCGAATGCTGCGGCATCCTCGCCAAACGCGATGGCGCCATCGTCCGCGTC
The DNA here is from genome assembly GCA_007126855.1 of Dehalococcoidia bacterium. Classification (GTDB taxonomy): domain Bacteria; phylum Chloroflexota; class Dehalococcoidia; order Tepidiformales; family Tepidiformaceae; genus SLAK01. The sequence continues at coordinate 1,831 of SLAK01000173.1, forward strand.
TACCGCGCAAAAAACGCTGAAGCCAGCCCCTATCGCTTCAGCATCGACGCCAGGGAACAGCTCCGCATCCAGCGCGACATGGACGACGAAGGCACCGAATGGGCCGGCTTCTACCACTCCCACACCGGCACCCCCGCTGTTCCAAGCCCCACCGATATCCGCCAGATGAGCACCTTCTTCGGCCCGCCCTACGTCCACTTCCTCGTGGGCATCGCCGACCCCGATAACCCCGAACTTCGCGTCTGGTACATCGAAAACGGGGACAAGACCGAGCACGAGTACGAACTTGTCGACTGAACATTCCACCATGGTCTCCTGGCCCATCCGCCGCTCCTACCGTTGCCCGGCACTCCGCATCGGCGGCAGCACCCTCAGGTGGGGCGAACGCACCTACGTGATGGGCATCCTGAACGTCACCCCGGATTCGTTCAGCGGCGATGGCACCGGTGGAGATGTCCAGGCTGCAGCCGCGCGCGCGCGTGAACTCGAAGCCGCCGGCGCCGACATCCTGGACATCGGCGCCGAATCCTCCCGCCCCGGCGCCGACCCGCTCCCGGCCGAGGTGGAACTCGAACGGCTGCTTCCCTCCCTTCGCACCGTCCGCGAAACCACGGACCTGCCGCTATCCATCGACACCTACCACGCGAGCGTCGCCGAACGCGCGCTCGACGCCGGCGCCGACGCCATCAACGATATCCACGGGCTGCGCCACGATCCCGAACTTGCCCGGCTGGCGGCGACCCGCGGCGCCCCCGTCTTCGCCATGCACAACCAGCGTGGCCGCGAAACCCGCGATGTCGCCGGAGACATCCGGCAAGGCTTCACCGAAAGCCTGCGCATCGCTGCGGACGCCGGCATCCCTGCCGAGCGCCTCATCCTCGACCCGGGTTTCGGTTTCGGCTGGGCCGAGGAGCACAACCTCGAAATGCTCCGGCGCCTGCCCGAGCTGTGGGACATGGATCTGCCCATTCTCGTCGGCACTTCGCGCAAATCCACCATCGGTCGCGTGCTCGATAGGCCCGTCGAAGACCGCGTCGAAGGCACTGCCGCCACCGTCTCCGTCGCCATCGCCGCCGGCGCCGACATCATCCGCGTCCACGATGTGCGCCAGATGGCCCGCGTTGCGCGCATGACCGACGCCGTCGTCCGCGCCAACTGGAGGGGCACATGACCACCATCGTCCTTGGCATGGGCACGAACCTTGGCGACCGCCTCGCGAATCTGCAAGCCGCCCTCCGGCTCCTCCGCGAATCCGGCGTCGCCATCAGCCGCGCCTCCGGCGCCTGGGAAACACCGCCCATGCCCGAAGGCCAGCCGGCCTACCTCAACGCCGTGGCTGTCGCCGAAACGCACCTGTCCCCTCATGATCTCCTGGCGCGCTTGAAGGACATCGAGCGCCAGCTTGGGCGCCGGCCTGGCCCTCGCTGGGGCCCGCGCCCCATCGACATCGACATCCTCTTCTACGGCGACCAGGCCATCAGCGATGAATCGCTCTCGGTCCCCCACCCCGGCGTCCAGGACCGGGCGTTCTTCCTCGCGCCGCTGGCCGAAGTCGTCCGTGGCCCGCTCCCCATCCTCGGCAAGAGCGCCGTTGAACTCCTCGCCAGCGCCGACCAGGCCGGCCAGCGCCGCGTCTCAGCCCTGCCCCCGCCGTGATGGTTGCGCTGACGCTGGCGCGATCGAGCTGAGTCGCGCGATCAGCGTCTCCATCGCCAGGTCTTCGGCCATTTCGCCGCTCTTGTGCAGCCGGTCGGTCTCGACGATTGCCGCATAGGCGGCGCGGATGCCATCCCAGCCATGGCGCTGTGCGCGGCGCTTCGCAGCCTTCAGCAGGTTTGGAAAGCGCCCGCCCGGGATCGAGGAGGCAAGCTTGTCGTCGCTCGCTCCCTCTTCCAGCAGTTCCACCACCGTTGCGAGCCGCCGGTATGAGCTGGCCAGCATCGCCAGCATGCCCTGTGGATTTTCGCCGGCTTCATCGAGAGCCTGGTACGCGCTCCGCGCCAGCCGGTAGTTGCCGTCCATCACCGCATCGGTAAGTTGGAACACGCTGAATACCCGCTCGCCCGCGCAGACCACGGCCACATCATCGACTGTCGCCTCGCGCCCCCGCGTGTAGAGCGCCAGCTTGTCCAGCTCCTGGGCCAGTGCCAGCGTGTCGCCGGGGTGCAATGCTGCCAGCAGCTCCGCCGGGTCCTTCTCTTTCGGCTGCCGCCATTCTTCTCCCTCGGCAAAACGCCGTGTGGAAGGCCCCGGGCGCAGCTTGATACCACGCAGGCCCGCCTCCTCGCGAATGTGCCGCTCCAGCGCTTTTCCCCGGAGCTCCGGGTATTCGACAATCTCGCATCCCGGCAGCTCCTTGAGCCGCTGCAGCAACGCATTCCCCTTTCGCGCCTCCAGCTTCCCGCCGGTTATCACCAGGATGGTCGTGGGGGGCATTCCGCCCTGGATCGCTTCGAACAACGGCTCCAGCGGCGCCAGCGAACGCGACCCTTTGCCGCCGCGCGTGCCCTCGTAGCGGTCCAGCAGCCGCTCCACCAGCACCATCCGCTTTGCCGCCAGGAACGGCGGCGACATCGCCGAACCGAGTATCTCGTGCGCCGTCGCTGTCCGGCCTTCCAGGGTCGTCAGGTTCGTCTGGACCTCTTCCCGCGTTTCGCCCACACGCCCCTTGAGGTTCGCAATATGCCGGTGTATGCCCAGCTCGTCCGCACCATGAAGGACCACGATCACCGGCAACGCTCCCTGCTGGTCATGCCCTCATCCTACGAGCACATCGTTTCACCGTCGTGCGGCAACAACAACGTCATAACCTGGCATGCAGCCCGAGGTTCAATTGGCCGACATAACTAATACACGCGGGCCATTCTCACCGACTGGCCCCGTCGATACCAGAAATAAGGGGTGTTACAGGGCCGAATCAGAAACTACCCGTCCACGTTGCAGGAATGAGATCAAGTTCATATGAAAGGGCAGGACGTCATACTCGCGGCACATCGATGCCGCACGTTGTTACGTTTCTGTAGCCACCGCGACTGTACAAATGGGGCCGAAAGGGGGCACACCGATGGTTCTAGACAGCTCCGCCGGTGTTGAAGCACGCCTGCAGCCGCGCCGCAGTTTCGGCGTCGCCCTGCAATTCCCCGCATTCGGCGGGCGGCGCTTCGGCATGGAGAAAGCGGAAGAAGCCCTCGGTGCTCGTGCGCAAAACCACATCCGCTTCACCGTTGACATTCCGCCTGGGGAGGAAGCGCCCTTCCTCGATGAGAAAGGTCCACGTGTTGCAGTCCGAGCAGTCCGTGATTTCCACGACCATGGTCGCGCAGAGGTCGCCGGCGCGCTCCGGCTCGAACGAAAAGGCCGGCAGCACTCGCACCGCGAAATCGGCCGTGACTTCGTCCCCCACGATGTCGGGGGTAATGCCGTCAAGGTAGGTCCCGGCCCACTGGATGAGCGAAAGCAGAATGGGCCGAACGGCCCACCCTTTGGGGGTCAGTTCGTACTCTACCCGCGGCGGCAATCCGCGATAATAGTGCCGTTGGATAAGTCCTTCCTGTTCAAGCCGCTTCAAACGGCTCGACAGGACATTCGGCGAAAGCCCCTCGCAGTTGTCGAGGATGTCGCCAAAGTGTTGGAGGCCGGTCATAAGGTCTCGAAGAATGATGAGCGTCCACCGATCCCCCAGGACGTCGAGCGCCTGGGCGATAAGGCAGGGTTGCTGGTACGAGCGTTTCGGAACTGTCAGCTCAGACCTCTGGGTCATGACCGATCCACCTCAAACCTTCCCCTGGCGAAACACTTCCGTAACACTACCAGCGGAACTATTGACTTGATAGTGCCGGGTGGTACACTTGCTGAAAGCCCGCCGCTATCGAAGTGATAGTGGCAGCACTTCTAAGAATGAGCGTATCCGAGCCCAAGGAGCTCGGTCAACAGAAGGAGAAGACGATGGCTAAGACTCTCACCAAGGACACCGCCCAGGAAGCCACCAGGCCGGACCACTTCCACCACTGGAAGATCGAAGAGCCCAACGGCCAGGTCAGCCGCGGCGTTTGCAAGCACTGCGGCGCGACCAAGGAATTCAGGAACTGGCTGCAGGACGGTGACTTCATCACCAACGAGGAACACCGCAGCGCGGCCTAACCCCCTCAACGCACACCCGTCCGGGCATCCATCACCACCTGCACGCCCGGACACAGGACGCTGCCGGTCCGCCAAAATGAGGCGCCGGCAGCGTCTTTCTTTTCCCCGTTGCCCTGGCCCGGCTCAGTAGGAGGACCTGGCTGTCTCCTCCGACGCTTCCACGCCGCCACGAGCACGCCAGGGAAGCGGAAAACGGCCAAACAACACCAGCAACATCACCACCGGCACGATCACCACAATCCCCAGTACGGCCGTGTTCTGGACGTTCTCGGCGTCCGTCAGCCCCGGCGCCGGGTTGCCCACGTGATAGACGAAGTGTGGCAGCGCATGGGAGAGGTATCCCACCAGCGCTATCTTCGCCACGAGGCTGGTGAGCCATATCGCGGCCAGCAATGCGATCACGCCTGTCGCAAGGAAGCCTGCCCCCGCATCGGTTGCCAGGTGCTTGTTAAACGGTGGCTCAGCGGCAACCAGCCGCGGGTCGGCGCCCGGGAAGTTGTTGTACCAGTGCTCGGGCGCCAGCACCGCCCAAACACCGACGTACAGGTTGAATGCGGCCAGGATCACGAAGCCGATCCGCAGAGCAAGCACGGTTCGTCCGCTCACCGTTTCCCCCTCCCGTCGGACAGGCCCACCTCACCGAATGGACTCTGGTCCCGTCCTCAGTTCGTTGCCGCGGACACTACTCCCGCATGCCGCCCTGTCAAACCGAGGAAATGGTTCACAGCCGCACCAGCAGCCCACCATCCACCGGCAACAGCGCCCCGGTGACGTAGGACGACTCATCGCTCGCCAGGAACGCGGCCACGCTCGCAATCTCCCAGGCCGTCCCGAAGCGCCGCATCGGCACCTGCCGCAGGTTCGCCTCGCGCACCGATTCGTTCTCCCAGACCGGCGCCACCAGCGGCGTATCGATATAGCCCGGCACGATGGCGTTCACCCGGATGTTGTGCCGCGCCAGCCGCCCGGCCAGCGTCGTCGTGAATGAATTCACCGCTCCCTTCGTTGTGCCATAGGCTACCCCCGGAAACGCGCGCATCGATGCCACCGTCGAAATGTTGATGATGCTGCCGCCGCCCGAATCGATCATGCCCGGCAGCGCCGCCTGGCACATGAATAACATGCTGTCGACATTCACCGAGAAGGCCCGCTTCCACGTGTCCTCGCCGATGTCGCCCACCTCTCCCGGCACGCCGATGCCCACATTGTTGTGCAGCACCGTCGCCGCACCGAAAGTCTCCGTCGCCTCCTGCACCAGCCGCTCGCACTCCGCTTTCGACGACACGTCGCCGATCCCGACCGCAACCTCCCCGCCCTCGGCGCGGATCATCTCAGCCGTCTCCGCCACCGCGTCGGCGTTCCGGTCGATGGCAAAGACCTTCGCGCCTTCCCGCGCAAAGCGCACCGCCACAGCCTTGCCGTTGCCGATCCCTTCGCGGATCGACCCCGCGCCCGTCACGATCGCGACTCTCCCTTCGAGCAGGGGCATCGTATTCCTCCGTCGTGCGTGTTGCGCGCCGGAGTATACGCGGCCTGTCCGTCAGACACCGAACGCAGATTGTCGAATCCGGCCGGAACCGGCATGATGCGCCAATCACCGAAGGGGGAACAAGCAGTGATTAAAGTGTCGGTGCTCTATCCAAACCAGGACGGCGTCACCTTCGACCACGACTACTACCGCGACAAGCACATGGCCCTGGTGCGCGAGAAGATGGGCAATGGCCTCAAGCGCATCGAGATCGACCGCGGCATGGCCGGCGGCGGGGACGCCCCCGCGCCCTTCGTCGCGATAGGCCACCTGTTCTTCAACAACATGGAAGACCTGCAACTCGCCATGGCCCAGGCCGGCTCCGCTCCCATGGAAGACATCCCCAACTTCACCAACGCCCAGCCCCAGATCCTCATCGCCGAAACCGCCGAAGCCTGATCTCAGATCACGCCTTCGGCATTCAGTGCCTCGAACTCCTCGGCATCCAGGCCGAGCAAGCCCACGTACACATCCTCGTTGTGCTCGCC
>SLAK01000343.1 GCA_007126855.1 Dehalococcoidia bacterium
AACGGATTCAGCGCGACGCCGGTCTGCATGCGCTCTTTCGCAATCAGGGATTTGATGATCGGCGCGCGTATCGTCTGGGAGCGAAGTGGGATGAGCGACAGCTCGGAAAGCTTCGTCGAAGCGGTCTCGCGGATGGACCGGCCGCCTGGCTGCGCGCCTTCGGCCTCCCGCAAGGCCTTCCACTGCTCGATGACCGGGGGGAGTCCTTCGCGCATCGAGGGATAGCTGAGCGCGAAGCCCGTGCTCTTCAGCCTGGCGTTGGAGACCACGACGTTGCCGGACGCGGCATCGGTGAGGATCGGGCCAATGACGAGCCGGGCCAGCCATTTCGGGAATGCCCGCGGCTTTGGCTCGATTCCCGTGATCTCCGACGCCAGGGCCGTGATGTCCGTCAGGGTGACCGGCTGATCGTCGGCGATGAAGTACTCTTCGCCGGGTTTGCCGTTGTCCAGGAGGTGCAGCATGGCACGGGCACAATCGTCGACATGGATCACCGAGATCGCCGGGTCGAGCCCCTTGACCGACGGGATCATCTTGCCCCGGTGCAGCGGATCCAGGATCAATTGCGGCAACCACGACTCGGGGCCATACACCGCGCCAGGCTGCGTTACGATCACCGGAAGGCCGCGCTGCGCGTAGCTTCGTGCCAGGTCGATCGATGGCTTGATGTATGGTCCGGTGCCCGTTGGCTTCGGTTCCTGCCCTTCCACGGCGGGCGTCTCCCCGGTGTCACCGTAATAGCTTGCTCCGGCGACGTAGATTGCCTTCTTCAGCCGGTCAGGGTTGAGACTTCTGAAGAATGCGTCGGTCATCGCGAGCATCCCGTCCTGGTACTCCCGCGCGAGCTTCGCGCTCAGCCGCGTGCCCCACGTGGGCGGGCCGGCGACGTAGACGGCGTATTCGGCCTCGGCCGCAGCCTGTTGCCAGGGGCCAGGCTTCAAGAGGTCGCCGGAGACAGGCTCCACGCCACGGGCCTTCAGTTGCTCGCCGAGTTCGGCATTCCTGGTGAGCACGCTGAGCTGGCGCCCGTTCTCCAGCGCGATATCGACAAATTTCCGGCCGATGAAGCCGGTTCCGCCGGCCACAAATATCGAAGTCATAGAGCCCCCTTCGTCCAGCACCGCGGGCACTCCGCAGACCACTGGTCGCGAGAGTGTACAAAATGGTTAAGCATTTCCGCGACCGGGAGCAGTGGGCGGCATCACACATCGTTGATGACCCGGCCCAACGTTATGACACAGAGACGGCGACAGTTTGCAACAATCCCCCGGGATGGGCGTATCATCTGCAACCTGTACGGCAAGGGCCGGACAATCCGCGCACACATCATCGAGATGCGGCCGGCATCAGCTGGAGCCAGGGCCGCCGGGGGGCCACATGGAACGCGAAGACAGCATACTGCTGCCTACGAGGATAGTTGCGGCGATCATCGCGCCGGTACTCGTCCTCGCCGTCATCATGCTGTATTTCCTGCCGGGCGACACCGACCGGCACTGGGCGTGGCCGATCAGCCCAGAACTCACCGCCATGTACATGGGGGCCGGGTACGCAAGTGGCGCCTACTTCTTCACGCGCGTGTTCTTCAGCCGGTCGTGGAGTTCGGTCTGGCTCGGATTCCTCCCGATTACCACCTTCACCATCTTCATGTTCCTGGCCACGGTGCTGCACTGGAGCCGCTTCGACCACAGCCACGTGTCCTTCTGGATCTGGACCCTCCTCTACGTCACGACGCCGGTGATCGTGCCGGCGCTGTGGTTCATGAACCGCCGGACGGACCCGGGCCGAAAAGAAGGGGAGCTCCGGATACCGCTGCCGGCCCGAGGAGTCCTCGCCATCGCCGGCGCAGCGCTGATGGCCCTCGCTCTGCTCATGATGATCTCGCCTTCTGCGGTGATGGACGACTGGCTCTGGCCGCTCTCCGAGCTGACCGCACGCGTCGTCGCCGCCTTCATCATCCTCACCGGCGGGCTGTTGGTCGGCATGGCATTGGACAGCCGCTGGTCGGCGTCCCGGATCCCGGTCGAGACCTTCGTACTGGGCACCGCGCTCATGCTTATTGCGATCGTCCGCGACTGGGGCAGCCTGGACCCCTCCGAAGCCGTGCGCTGGGGCTACTTCATCTCGGTCCTGGCCGGGCTGATACTCCTGGCGGGCTTCTATGGCTGGATGGAATCTCAGGCCCGCAAAACCCAACCCGTAGCCGCGGAGAGCGAACCCGCCGGGTAGGCCGCGATCGCATGCGCCCTTGGCAACCAGTTGCGGACTGATCGAGTCACCCGGCGAGGAGTGGATCAGCTTGCTTCGGCCGGCGGCCGCTCCTGTCCTGCGCCGAGCCGCCCCTGTTCCTTGCGGGGCTGCGGCGTCACAAACAGCAAGAGCGCCGGCAACACCAGCAGCGACGCCGAGACGGCCAGGAAGATCATCAGCGCGGTCAGCAGGCCATAGGAAGCGAAGAGCGGCATCGGGGCGAAGGCCATCACCGTGAAGCCCACAATGCTGGACGCCGACGACGTCAGCAGTGCGACTCCCGTGCCCCCAGCGGCACGGCTCAGGGCCTCAGCGGCATCTGTCACCCGCGCCAGCTCCTCACGAAACCGCTCGGTCAGGTGAATGGCGTAGTCGATACCGACACCGATGGAGACCGCCCCAATGGTCGCCGTGACGATGTTCAAATTGTAGCCCATCACCTGCATCAGCCCGTAGAGCCAGACGGCGACAAGCGCGACCGGGATGATGGTCACGAACGCGTAGCGCACCGAGCGCATGCTGACCAGGAGCATCGCGAACACGGTCGCGGCGGCGATGGGCAGCGAGCGCTGCAGCGAGCTGGTCGTGGCATCGAGCGTCGCCTGGCGCGTGAACGCCGGGCCCGTCACGCCGTGAAAGGTTATGCCCGGCACATCGTCGAGCAACGCCAGGCTGGCCTCCAGATCGCGCTGCGCGTCGCGCACCGTGGCAGGCACGCGTGTACCCAGGATCGGCACCGACATCAGCATGACCTGCTCGTTGCCGCCGGCGGGATCGTGTTCGAGCACCTGGCGCACCTGGGCGGGATCGAAGAGCACAACGCCGCTGTCGAGCTCGACGCCGTGTTCGACCAGGTGGTCGAAAGCGGCTTTGATCTGCTCCCGCGTCTCCAGGAGCCCATGACCACTGAGGTCCCCTGCTCCGACGCCCGCTTCGTGGCCGCCCTCTGCCGGCCCAGACTCGCCATCCACCGGGGCGGACCCATCCGCGGAACCATAGCCATCGTCCGCGTGACCTGGCTCGCTACCCGTTTCGCCATAGCTATCGTCCGCCGGACCTGCTTCGTCATCCGCCTCACCATAGCCGTCATCCGGCGGGGCAGGTTCGCCACCGGCCTCGCCATATTCGTCGTCCGCCGGACCTGCTTCGCCATCCGCCTCGCCATATTCGTCATCCGGCGGCACTGATTCGCCACCGGCCTCGCCATAGCTATCGTTCGTCAGACCTGCTTCGTCATCCGCCTCACCATAGCCATCATCCACTGGCGCTGGTTCGCCACCCGGCTCCCCATAGCCGTCGTCCGCCGGGCCTGGTTCGCCATTCGGCGGGCCATCTTCCCTATCTCCCAGTGCCACGAGCATCGTGAATACGTCGGGCTCGAAGCCAGCTTCGCCATCCTCGCCGCGGAAGACGTGGGGGATCTCCGCCACCCGTTCCTTCACCTTGAGTACCGCCTCCAGGGTCTCGGGGTCCGTCAGGTCACCACGGATGTAAAGATGGGCGGATTCACGCTGGTGCTGGGCGACATGCTCGTCGAGCTTGTCGAGCCCCACGACAAGGTCCGAATCGTGGCTGAACAGTTCGCGCACGTCCATGCCCGTATCCAGCCGCAGCGCAGAGAAGAGCGCCGCGCCGGTGACGATCACGGTGGCGACGGCAACAACCGTGCGGTGCCGGCCCACCAGGCTCACCAGGTAGGCCATCCATCGCGTTTCGGCCCCGGATGGGCTTTGCGGCTGCGCCGGCTCATGCGCTCCCTGAACCGCACCTGCGCGCGAAAAGCGTGAGCGCAGGACAGCAAAGGGAACACCCACCGTGAGCGCAATTGACGCAAGAATGGCCGCGGCACCGACGTACACATCCACCGCGACCAGCAGGATGACCCCGACGCCCGACGACACGGCAACGCCCACCCCGCCAAGGAGCGGCCAGAGCCTGCCGCCTGCGCCCGGGACTTTGCCTGGAGCTTGCGGCGAAGCGGCCAGCGCCCCACGCATCTCGTCCACGCGCATCGAAACCAGGGGGACGCCGATCCCCAGTACGACGAACGCGCTCATCACCGCGAGTGCGGCGGTGACGCCAAATTCCGCAACCGCTTCGATGGGAGAGGAGACATTCGAAAGGAAGGCCGTGGCGCCGCTCAGCATCGCCAGGGTGAGGGCGCCGAGCACGCCGGCGAATCCCACGCGCAGGGCTCGCCGTGGTGGCAGGCCAAGGTGCCGCTCTTCCCGGTAGCGTCGCAGGGCGTGGATCGCAAAGTCCACCCCCAGCGAAACCATGGCGATGGGGACGATGAAGTCGACGACGAGCCCACCCTTTATCCCGATAAGGTTCGAGCCGCCCTTCAGCCAGATCATGAGCATGCCAAGCCCGGCGCCGGTGAGCGCCACGCCCCAGTAAGACCGCAACGTGATGCCGACCACGGCGAGCGCTGCCACTACGGTGAGCATGATGAAGGGCCCTGCCCGCTCCCCGTCGTCGAAGGCCTGCAGGTTGGCGTCCACGCCCACAGCCCACAGCCGGTACGACGCTTCGTCGCCCCGGCCCAGCTCCTGCATGTTCCGCTGGAAACGTTCCCGGTCCAGGTCCTCGCTGTCACCGCCGACAACGATTTCCTGGAGGCCTCCACCCAGCTCGTCGTTGTCCGCACCCAGGTGGAATACCAGCGCGGGCGAGGTCCAGTACTCGATCTGCTGACCAAGCACGGTGCGCTGCTCGAACCCGGCTGTCTCTGCAAGGGAGTCCCGGAACTCGCGCGTCGCCGGGTTGCCAAGCACATGGTGCAGGGCGAGTTTCACCTCTTCTTCCGTGGCCTCCTCCAGCGTTGCGCCGGCAAAGAGTGAAGGCTGACTGGCCAGCGCATGCTGCACCGCATCGACCAATGTGTAGCCACCAACAAAGGGCTCGCCCGTCTCGGGGTGGAGGCCATGGATAAGATAGGGCTGCTCGGCAAGGTCGCCAGCAGCAAGCTCCCCGCGCGCATCGGCTTCGCGCAGCGCCTGGAGATTCGCGTGCAGTTCCGACAGCACTTCCTGCGTCAGCACATCGCCGTCACGCGCTTCCACCAGGAACAGGACCTCGAATACGGCCGGCGGGAAGCGGTCGCCGATGTCGTCTCGCAAGTCGAAGACTTCGCCGCCTGGCTCGAGCTGCGCGTCTTCTTCCGTACCCATGAAGAACAGGGGGATGAGCAGTACGAGGGTAGCCCCGAATATCGCCAGCACCACCCGGCCCGAGTGCCGCTCGAAAGCTCCGCTCAGTGTCGTGCCGGGGCTCACGATCTCGGTCCACCTCCTGCAAAGCCCTGGTGCACCGGCAAAACGCTTCGGTGCTGCCTAATCACGGCATTGTGGTGGTGGGGCCGGGATTTGTACAGGGCGCGACGTTCCTACTCCACCCTGGCGAGGAACTCGGCGCTAGCCCAGGCATCTTGTCCGTCGAGCGTGCGGACAGCTATCCAGCCGTCTGGCGCTTCGTCAGCTTCGCGTTCCAGGAGCGGCGTGCCATCGATGTCGCAGCTTAAAATGTCCGCCCCAATCGATGGCTCCGCGCGAAGGTTGAGGCATGTTTCGCTCCCGGTGACGCGGAAGAGCGGGATCCCGGCCGCCCGCGTGAGGGCCTGTATGCGGGACATCTGCCCGGCGCCGGCAATACTGCTGGCACAGCGGGTATGGCGGTCGCTCACCCGGCCGACAGCCGCGAACGTGTGGTCCGCCGTCCAGTTGCGCGCCGCGAGCGGCAGCACCACCTGGGGCTCGAGCGTCTCCGCGTCGACGATGACGTGGATACCATGGCTGTCGTAAGCGATGCCCCACCGCCCATCGTCGACGTGCACAGCGAACAGGGCAGTCGCGCCGGCGCCGCGAAGCTCGGCGGCGTCCACGCGTTCAAGCTCGCCGCTTGCCAGGTCGTAGCTATAGATGTCGCCCGGCGCCGCAACAAAATGATCGGGGTGTGTGATCGGCGCGGCGGCGTTGCGGAGGCCGCATGCGCGCTCGCTCCACAGCACCTGTGATCCACGGACGCTCACAGCCGAGGGCGGAAACGCCCCGCTCATCACGAATTCGGCCTCGAGCGTGACCAGGTCAAGCACGAACAGGTTGACCAGCAGGCTTGATGGGTCCGGCCGGGTGAAGACGAGGGCGGTGTCGCCGTCGACGGGCACGACATCGTAGGCTTCGAGCTCGGCGATCACGAAGCCCGTGCCGGCGTCGCGGATGGCACGTGTGACGTCTGCGCTCGTTCGCCCGGGCGGGTCGATCTCGTAGCCGGTCGCTCCCGGCTGGTGGCCCGCCCAGGAGGTCAGCACCGGGGGCGGCGCTGCCTCGCCGGTATTTCGGGGCAACCCCTCCTCCGCGGGCTGCTCCGACACGTTGCCACTGCCGCTGTCGACGACCTGCCAGGTGGCTTCGTGTCCGTCGTGGCTCGCATAGCGGAAGGCGAACTCCCCGGCTTCACCCGTCCCGACATGTAGCGTGACCCACTCGTCGTCCACGGGCTGGTAGACGGCGAGCCGATCGTTGTCGTACCACCAGAAGACCGGATCGCCGGACTCAGGTCCCGTATGCCAGCTCGCCTCCACCGCGGCGCCGTCAACAGTGTGCACGGTCTCCACGTCGCGCGACTCCAGGTGAATGACGCGGACCTCAGCCTCTCCCGCCGCCCCGGGGCCGACCTCTCCCACAACATAGGCCGCCATGGTGCCGGCGGGATTGAACTCCGGCAGCCACCCGTCGCCGAGGTCGATGGTCTCGCCTGCCTCGATATCAAAGATGGCCGCTTCACCCTGGGGTTCGGGCAAGCCCGGCTCCAGGGAAGGAAAACCTCGTTCGCTATCCGGCTCCGTGGCATCAGGCTCAGTGAACAGGCCGGTTATCTCGCCGGGCGTTGGCTCGGGCGTCGGGTCATCAGGTTCCTGTGTTTCCTCGGCGGGAGGGGTAGCCTCCGTGTCGGCCGGCGCGCTATTGTCTCCGCTGAGCCCGAAGAACAGGGCCACCGCGACGATGCCCGTGCCGCCAACGGCAACGCCGGCGCCGCCGGCCCACTTCAAAACGCCACCGCCGATCATCGTGCGGAACATGCGGTGGAGCCTGCGCGGCCAGCCATTGTATTCGCGCCAGTAGTCGGCGGCCTCTTCACGGCTGTCGACGCCGAGCTTGGTGATGATCTCGCTGACATGCCACTTTGCACCATCGAGCGAGACGCCAAGGTTTTCGGCGATTTCGCGATTGGTATAGCCCTTCACCAGCAGGTCGAAGACCTCCCGCTGGCGCCGGGTCCATTCATCGACCCGGTAGTGCCGCCCCTCCTTGAGCTGCGTCATGGCGCGATCCTACGCTCGGTGGCCCGGCGATCCCCTACCCGATGGTAAAGATTTCAGTGCGTCGTGACAGTCGTGTGCCATTGGCCATCTCTATCACGGCCATTGGGCCATCGGCCAAACACTTGGCCCTATCCAAACTGGTTCTACTGCCACAAGGGAGATGCCTCACACGCGCGGACCTCCAGGACCAGAGCTCGGAACGTTCGTGACGTATATCACATTCTCGTTGCCGGGGCGGTCGCATCTTCTTTCGTGACGAAATTCTCAATCTCGCGCCAGGTACAGGGGGTGTTGCCCATGGCCGGTCAGTCCGGGTTCAAGCGCCGAACGTTCTTGAAGAGCGCCGCCGTCGCGGGGGCAGGGTTCGCCGTTAGCGATGTCTTTGGTCTTCGGTCCCGCCACCTCGAAGCGACGGAACCAACCACGGTGGGCGACCCCTTCCGCACATTCCCCAACCGGGACTGGGAGCAGGTCTACCGCGACCTGTTTACTCCCGATAGCAGCTTCGTCTTCACCTGCGCGCCGAACGACACGCACAACTGCCTGCTGCGCGCCGATGTGAAGAACGGCGTGGTCATGAACATCAACCCCACCTATGGCTTCGGCAAGGCCGAAGACCTGCACGGCAACCGCGCTTCCCACCGCTGGGACCCGCGCTGCTGCCAGAAGGGTCTCGCCCTGGTCCGCCGCTTCTATGGCGACAGGCGCATCCAGGGCGCCATGGTCCGCCAGGGATTCAAAGATTGGGCCGACGCAGGCTTCCCGCGCGACCCCGAGACCGGCGTCCCACAGACCGATCTGAACCGCCGCGGCGAGGACTCCTGGGTCCGCGTCGAATGGGACGAAGCGTTTGACCTGGCCGCGCGCACCTACCTGGACATCGCCACCACCTACAGCGGCGAAGAGGGCGCGGAGCGCCTGCGCCAGCAGGGCTACGACGAGGATATGGTCGCCGCGGTGCAGGACGCCGGCACGCGCACGCTCAAGATGCGCGGCGGCATGCCGCTGCTCGGCATCACCCGCATTTTCGGCTTCTACCGATTCGCCAACATGCTGGCGCTGCTCGATGCTCACATCCGCAACGTGGGCCCCGACCAGGCACGCGGTTCCCGCGGCTGGGATAACTACGCCTGGCACACCGACCTGCCCCCGGGCCACCCTATGGTCCACGGCCAGCAGACCATCGACTACGACCTCTTCGCCGCCGACCATGCCGACCTGGTCGTGACTATGGGCATGAACTGGCTATCGACGAAGATGCCCGATGGCCACTGGCTCGCCGAAGCGCGGCTCAAGGGCACGAAGCTGATTTCCGTCGCAACCGACTACTCATCCACATCGAGCCGCTGCGACGAAGTCATCATGATCCGCCCGGGCACCGACGCAGCGCTCTCACTTGGGTGCGTCCAGTACATCCTCGATAACGGCCTGGCCGCGGAAGATCACATCAAGCAATTCACCGACCTGCCCCTGCTCGTCCGCATGGACACGGGAACCCTTCTGTCGGCCCGCGATATCGTGCCCGGCCACAGCCCGGCCAGCCTGGTCAATTACGTCGAGATCCTCGACGAAGGCGACACCATGCCCATCCCGCGGCTGCAGGGCACCCAGTACGTGCCCCGCAACCTGCGCGACCAGTGGGGCGACTACGTCGTCTGGGACGCGAATACGAACGAGCCGCAGGTGGTGAACCGCGACCAGGTTGGCATCCACTTCGCCGAAACCGGCATCGACCCGGCGCTCTCCGGCAGCTTCAACGTGATGACCGTCGATGGTGAGTCGATCGAGGTCCGCCCGGTCTACGATGTCCTGAAGCAGTACCTGGACGACAACTTCGACCTGCAGGCCACGTCCGAAGTCACCTGGGCCCCGCAAGAGGCCATCGCCCACCTGGCCGAAGAAATCGCCAGGGCGCGCGGCAAAGCCTTGCTCACCCACGGCATGGGCCCCAACCACTTCTTCAACGCCGACCTGAAGGACCGCGCCATCCTGCTGCTGGCGGCTGTCACCGACAACATCGGCCACATCGGTGGCAACGCCGGCTCCTACGCCGGCAACTACCGCGGCTCAGTCTTCAACGGCGTCCCCCAGTGGGTCGCTGAAGACCCCTTCGACCAGGAGCTCGACCCGAATCAGCTCTCCCGCACCCGGCTCTACTACCAGGGCGAGTCCGCCCACTATTACAACTACGGCGACCGGCCGCTGCGGAAGGGCAACAAGAACTTCACCGGCCAGACGCACATGCCGACGCCGTCGAAGCTCATGCACTTCGGCAACTCGAACTCCATCCTGGGCAACGCCAAGTGGCACCACGACGTCGTCCACAACACGCTGCCGAGAATCGAGGCCGTCATCTGCAACGAATGGTGGTGGACGGCTAGCTGCGAATATGCCGACATCGTCTTCGGCGTCGATAGCTGGGCCGAAATGCAGATGCCGGACGCCTGCGGCTCCTGCACGAACCCCTTCCTGCTGATGTTCCCGAAGACCGGCATCGACCGCGTCTTCGATACCCGCAGCGACCTGCAGGTGATGGCCGGCATCGCCAGCCGCATGGGCGAACTGACCGGCGACCAGCGATTCAGCGACCACTGGCGCTTTATCCACGAGGGCCGGTCGGAGGACTACCTGCAGCGCATCTTCGATGCAAGCACCTCCGCCCGCGGCTACACCGTCGACGACCTCCACGCCAAGGCCCAGGAAGGCATCCCGGCACTGATGAACTTCCGCACCTACCCCCGCCAGGGTGGCTGGGAGCAGCGCCAGGAGAGCAAGCCCTGGTACAACCGCACCGGCCGGCTGGAGTTCTACCGCGACGAACCGGAATTCCGCGAGCACGGCGAAAACCTGGTCGTCTGGCGAGAGCCGATCGACTCCACCTTCTACGAGCCGAACGTCATCCTGGCGAAGCCACACCCGCTCATCACGCCGGCCGGCCCGGCCGCCTACGGGCTCGACCCGGCCGACCAGTCGGTCGAAACGCGCCAGGTGCGCGACGTCGTGAAGCCCTGGTCGGAGCTAAAGCTGACGAAGCACCCGCTCTATGAGCGCGACCCATCGTTCCGCTTCATGTTTCTCACGCCGAAATACCGCCACGGCGCACATACCACGCCGACGGACACCGACTGGATGGGCTACCTCTTCGGCCCCTTCGGTGACATGCACCGCCACGACCGGCGCCAGCCGGCCGTCGGCGAGGGCTACATCGAGCTCCATCCGCGCGATGCGAAAGAGCTCGGCATCGAAGACGGCGACTACATCTGGTTCGACGGCGACCCCGAAGACCGGCCCTACCGCGGCTGGTCGGAGAACGACGCCTACTACGAAGTCGCGCGCTGCATGGCCCGCGCGCGGTATACGAATGCCATCCAGCCGGGCGTGGTCCGGATGTGGTTCAACCTCTACGTCGCCACCAAGGGCTCCGTCCTTGCCCAGAAGATTCGCGAGGACGGCCTGGCCAAGAACGTCGAGACCAACTACCAGTCCTTCTTCCGCCACGGCAGCCACCAGAGCGGTACCCGCGCATGGCTGGGCCCGACCCTCATGACCGATACCCTCACGCGAAAGCCCTACTTCGGCCAGAACATCGGCCAGGGCTTCGAAGGCGACGTCCACTCCGTGGTCGGCGCGCCGAAGGAAGCGCTCATCCGCCTGGTCAAGGCCGAAGACGGCGGCCACAGCGGCGAGGCACTCTGGCGGCCGGTCCGGGAAGGCTACCGGCCAACCTACGAATCCGAACTTATGAAGCGCTACCTGGAAGGCGAGTTCTTTGCGTCCTGATACAGCGGCTGAGGATAGGCCCCGCAGGGAGGAGCGAATACGATGAGTCAAGTCCACCGGCACAATGTTTACAACTGGCAGCTCGGCCGCGACATGGATTACACCCACGACGCCCCGCGTCCCGACCGGCAGGTTGCCTGGGTGTTCGACACGAATAAGTGCATCGCCTGCCAGACCTGCACCGTCGCGTGTAAGCAGACATGGACCTGGGGCAGCGGCCAGGAATACATGCTGTGGAACAACGTGGAGACCAAGCCCTACGGCTTCTTCCCCACCGGCTGGGATGTCCACCTGCTGGAGATGCTCGGCCCGGGCCCATGGGAAAACGGCGAATACAAAGGCAAGACTGTCTTCGAAGCGGCGTCGCTCAAGGAAGACGTGAAGGGCTGGCAGCCCGAGAGCGAGCACTGGACCTACCCCAACCTGGGCGAGGACGAACCGGCGGGCCTGGCCGAGCAGGGCTCCTATTCCGGTGAGTTCCCGCACGACACCTGGTTCTTCTACCTGGCGCGCATCTGCAACCACTGCACCTACCCGGCATGCCTCTCGGCGTGCCCGCGCGACGCCATCTACAAGCGGCCCGAGGACGGCATTGTGCTGGTTGACCAGGAGCGCTGCCGCGGCTACCAGGAATGCACCTCCGCCTGCCCCTACAAGAAGGTGATGTTCAACAACACCACGGGCACCAGCGAGAAGTGCATCGCCTGCTTCCCCAAGATCGAGCAGGGCCTCCAGCCGCAGTGTGTGACAACCTGCATCGGCCGCATCCGCATCGCGGGGTTCATCAACCCGCCCGACGTGGTCGACGAGCGCAACCCCATCGACTTCCTGGTGAAGGTCCGCAAGGTTGCCCTGCCGCTCTATCCCCAGTCGGGCACCGAGCCCAACGTCTACTACGTTCCGCCCATCCATACGCCTCGTGAATACACACGGCAGATGTTCGGCCCGGGCGT
The DNA here is from genome assembly GCA_007126855.1 of Dehalococcoidia bacterium. Taxonomy (GTDB): domain Bacteria; phylum Chloroflexota; class Dehalococcoidia; order Tepidiformales; family Tepidiformaceae; genus SLAK01. Next base: position 12,304 of record SLAK01000343.1, read on the forward strand.
CGACGAAGCCATCGAGAACTACATGAACGCGAAGGACGACCCTGAGTTGCTGGGCCTGATGATGCTGCTCGGCTCCACCGAGCGCATCATGCACACCTTCGAAGTCGAGAACGATATCGCCCGCGGATTCGATGCAGACGGCGAGGAGATCGTCGCCGTGCCACTGCGCGAACCCACCTTCATCCGCGAATACTTCGACGACGTGCACGACACCTACCTGCACAACATCACCTAGCCGCCCGGAGCATTCCGCCGACAAGCGAGGAAGCACCATGACTGAGAACGGCAACCAGGAAACCAGGCAAGACCAGCAGGCGAACGAACCGTCGCGGGTGAGCCGCCGGGCCTTCACGCGGGGAGCTGCTGCTGCTGCCGCTGTAGCGGGCGCCGCGGCCGCCGGCGCCATCGGCTGGACCGCCACCCGCGAGCCCGAAGCGCACGACCCCTATTCGGTGAGCCGGACCATCAACGCGCACCGCGTCGGCGCCGTGCCCCACGACCCGCTGGATGGCGCCTGGGACGCGCACGAACCGGTGGTGATCCCGCTCATGCCGCAGCACGTCGCCAACCCGCGGCTGCAGCACGAAGACGGGTTCACCGAGCGCATGTGGATACGCAGCCTGCACGACGGCAACGAGGTTGCGTTCCAGCTCGGCTGGGAGTGCGACGCCGCCCACGACATCGAGGCCATCTCGCGCTTCACGGATTCGGTCGCGGTGCAGTTCCCCGTCGACCCGGAAATGCCGACCAGCGCCATGATGGGTCAGCCCGGCCGGCCGGTCCACATCCTCCAGTGGCGTGCGAGCTGGCAGCGGGAAGTCGAGGAGGGCGCGCGCCAGGTCCGCGACGCCTTCCCCAACGTCTGGAGCGACCTCCGGCCGGAAGACGTGTTCGACGAGGACGCGGTGACCGTCTACTACCCGGCGCGCCACGTCGGCAACATCGCCGCCGGCCAGGATCGGACGTCCGCCGTCGAGGAGATCATCTCGGAGGGCTTCGGCTCCATCACCACGCACGAACAACAGCGCGCCGAAGGATCGGCCAGTTTCCAGGACGGCCAATGGACGGTCGTCATGACGGTACCGATCCAGGGCAGTGCAACCCAGGCAACCTTCCGCCCCGGCGAGCGCAGCCTGGTCGCCGTCGCCCTCTGGGACGGCGGCAAGGGCGACCGCGGCGCCCGCAAGCAGTGGGGCGGCTGGATGCGATTGGAGCTTGAATCATGAGTGAACTCAACGTAGCGACCCTGCGGACACCGACAGTGCAGTCATTGCTTGGGCGCGCCGCTGTGTACGAGCTGCTCTCGTGCGCCTTCAGCTATCCCGACGCGGAGTCGGTCGAACAGCTCCAGGCGTATATCCGTGACATCGCCGAGCACCCCATCGCCGATGGGCTCGAACTGGGGCCGCTCCTGAGCGCACTGGAGCATGAGCTCGAAGGAACCCCGCTCAGGAGCCTCGAAACGGGCCACACCGGCCTGTTCGCCGGTGATGTGCAGTGTTCACCGCACGAGACCGAATACGACTTCGATACCTTCGTGAAGGCGCGCCAGCTTGCCGACATCGCTGGCTTCTACCGCGCCTTCGGGCTCAAGCCAGCGGGTCCGAAGCGGGAAGCGCCGGACTTCGTCGCCACCGAGCTGGAGTTCCTGAGCATCGTCACGCTCAAACAGGCCTACGCCAACGTCCAGGGCTGGGAGGACGAAGCCACGGTTGCCGCCGATGCCCTGCGAGCCTTCGTGCAGGACCACGCCGGCCGCTGGATTCCCACGCTCTGCCGCAGCATCGCCGAAACCCAGGGGGCGTCACCGTTCTACCTCGCGGCGGCGGCACTGTGCGCGCGGGTATTCGAGCGCGAGATCCAGAGGCTCGGCGTAAGCCCAAACTACGCCGCTCCGCGGCGCCTGGGCCGCAGCGAACGCGAAACCTTCACCTGTGGCCTGGCCACGGCGGCGGAGACGGAGGAGGAATAGCTATGCGCACACGGTCGAGAACGCACGTTCCGGTGGCAGGCGACCCTGCGCCGGCATCTGTTGTGGGAGGGATGCGATGAGCCGTGACAACGAAGGCATGCGACGGCCCGACCGTGTCGCAGAGATCTTCGACGCGGAATGGGAAGCTCGCGCGAGGAAGACGCTGGAACTCAGCGGCTTCGACCCCGACCTGGCCATCGAAGTCGCCCGCGACGCCCTGCGCGTCGTGACCGGCGACATCGACGAAGACCAGTTCCACGCGCGGCACCACAAAGCCTACGTGGAAGAATTCGAAGTCGACGACCGGCCACGGCTCTTCTCGAGCGAAGAGCCCGCGGAAGCCGAACCAGCGCCCGAGCCCGCGATGGAGACAGAACCGGAGGCTTCCCCAGACGCGCCAGAAGGTGAGAAGAACGGTCGCGGGGTGCTTTCGCGCCGCGCCGCCATTGGCCTGGCCGGTGGTGGCGCCGCAGCGCTCTTCCTTGGCGACCTGCTCCAGGCACCGATGGGCGCCGCGGGCAACGACAACCCGGCCGGAGCGGGACGAGGAGGCGACACACCGGCTGGCGCCGATACCCAGGACGCTGCCTCGGGCAGCGACCGCAAGGTGCGGATGGGCATGGTGATCGACCTCTCGAAGTGCGAAAAGCTGCTCATGTGTGCCGGGGGCTGCAAGAGCGGCAACGGCCTGCCGGACGGGGTGCACTGGATCCATACCCAGGCCTTCCAGGAACCAGACCGCGGCGACGACATCCACTACCTGGTCAAGAACTGCCAGCACTGCTACAACGCGCCATGCGTCATGGTCTGCCCGACAACCGCCCGCCACCGGCGGGAAGACGGGCTGGTGCTCACTGACTACGACCTTTGCTTCGGCTGCCGCTATTGCCAGGTCTCCTGCCCCTACGGTGTGAATTTCTTCGGCTGGGCCGACCCGGAACTCCACGGCGGCGGCTACACCGGCAAACGCACCGACTACCGGGGCAAGAACGTGGCCGGCGCGCCGCCAACCGGGATGATGGGCAAGTGCACCTTTGCGGTGCAGCGGCAGGAATCGGAGGCCACGCGCGGCTCCACCTACTGTTCCTCCTCCTGCCCGAACGGCGTCATCCACTTCGGCGACATCAACGATCCAGAGAGTGAACCGCTGCAGTATCTCCGGCAACGGTTGAACGAGACCCAGGGCCAGCTTTCGACGTTCCGGCTACTCGAAGACCTTGGGACCGAACCGAGCATCATATTCATCGGCCAGGAGCCATCGAAGAACGCGGAGCCGGTGGACGGTCCGCGTGTCCATGAAGAGTGGGGCTTCGTAGAAGAGCGGCGCAGCCTCCTGGAAGGCCCCGAGCCATGGTTCAAGCGCATATTCGGGAGGGACTGATGACCGGCGAGAATCGTACTGACGCAATCCTGCGGCCAATCAAGGAACGTCCGTCCTGGCGATACTATGCTCTGCTCGCCGTCGCCATTGTCGGATTGATCTGGTTCCTGCAGGCCTGGGTTTTTCAACTGCGGAACGGGATGATTGTCGCCGACATCGGGGACTGGGGTGTCGGTGGGGGCATCCCGTGGGGCCTGTACGTCGGCTCATTCATCTGGTGGGTCGGCATCGCGCACGGCGGGATCATCATCTCGGCAGCGGTGCGCCTCTTCGGGCTCGACACCTACAAGCCAATCGCCCGCATGGCAGAGCTGCTCACGCTCGTGGCACTGTCCGTCGCGGCACTCTACATCCTGGTTCATATGGGGCGCCCGGATCGGGTGGTTACCAGCATCCTGCCGAACCTGCCGACAACCATCCAGAGTTCGCCTCTCGCCTGGGACGTCACGGTCATCACGCTCTACTTCGTGCTCACCGCGACATACCTTGGCCTCACCATCCGGGAGGATCTCTATGCCATCCGCAATCGGCTGCCAAAAGTCTTCAGCCCCATCTATAGCGTGATGCTCGTGGGTTACCGGCCGGAGGAGCAGCCGAAGATCGACCGAATGGCCTGGTGGCTCGCCCTCGCCGTCATCATCCTCGCGCCACTCTTCCTCCACGGTGGTGTCATCCCATGGCTCTTCGCGCTGCTCCCGGGGAACCCTATCTGGTTCGGCGCGGCGCAGGGGCCCCAGTTCCTCACGATCGCGCTGAGTTCAGCCCTGGGTTCGGTCATCGTGATGGCGTACATCTTCCGGCGCGCCTACGACTGGGAGCACGTCATCCCGGACAGCGTGTTCGCTGGCCTGGCCCGGTGGCTGGCACTGTTCGCGATGCTCTTTCTCTGGCTGCAAATCCAAAAGATCGTGACCGGGCTGTCGATGGCGCCGGCAGCTATAGCCACGGGTACCGAGGCGACGGCCCGTGAGCCGCTCTACTGGGCTGCAATCATCCTGATCCACGTCGCCGTGGGCTACTTCGCGCTGCAAATGCTCTTCCCCTCCCTCTTCAGCGTGGGACGCACAGTCATCGCGGCCGCCCTTCCGGTGGTGGCAACGCTGCTCGAGAAGTTCATCTTCGTCCTCGAAGGGCTGATGTACCCGGTCTTCCGGCTCCACGGAGGAGTCCCCGGCAGCTATGCGCCGACCTGGGTCGAAATATCCTCCGTGATAGGTGCGTTCTCCATCGTATTGCTGTTCTTCTTGCTGGTAAGCCGTGTTATTCCGCTTGTGGAAGTAGAGGTGCATGAATCATGACGGTCGGGACACTCATCATCTTCGGCGTCGTCTTCTCCCCGGTTTATCTCATGCTCTTTGCCTGGTTCGTAGGGAAGCCGCGGGAACTCCGCACGCCGCTGCTGGGCGTGGGCTACCTGGCATCCATCACGATCGGCCTGTGGGCCGGCCTGGCACTCTTTGCGGAATTGCTCGGCGTATTGTTCTTCTGAGCCGGGCCAGCGCCCATATCGGCTCTGCAGGAAAGCGAAGCTCGCTGTTAGCGGCTTCGCTTCCTGTCGATATAGTGCGGGCTCGTTCCAAACATTGTCTCGGCCGCCTCCATCAGCGTTTCCGATAGCGTCGGGTGCGCATGGATGGCGAGCTTGAGGTCCGTCGCCAAAGCGCCCATCTCGATGGCAAGCACGCCTTCGGCAATCAGCTCGCCCGCGCCCGGGCCAACAATACCAACGCCAAGGATTCGTCCGGTCCGCTCTTCGACGACCAGCTTGGTCAGCCCATCGCTGCGGCCAAGGGTCGCGGCGCGCCCCGAAGCGGCCCAGGGAAAGCGTGCCACCCTGTGGTCGATGCCCTGAGTCAGCGCTTCAGCTTCGGTCAGGCCGGCCCAGGCGATTTCGGGGTCGGTAAAGACCACTGCGGGGACGGCTGCCGGGTCCCAGGCAGCCGGGTCGCCGGCGATTGCATCGACCGCGACCCGCGCTTCGTGCGTCGCCTTGTGCGCCAGCATGGGTTCGCCTGCGACATCGCCGACCGCGAAAATTGACGGCTCGCCGGTCCGTCGTTGTTCGTCGACGACGACGAAGCCGCGCTGGTCCAGCTCCACGGCCGTCGACTCCAGGCCGACCGATTCGGTGTTCGGCTTTCGCCCGACGGACACCAGCATGTGCGAGAAGTGCCGCTCCGTCGCAGCAGACGGCGTACCGGAGAGCTTCACACGGAGGCCCTGGCCGTCTTCGTCGACTTCCAGCACCCGCGTGTCGAGCAGGATGGCTTCAAATTGGCTCTTCAGCCGCCGGTGCAGCGGATCCGCAAGGTCGCGGTCGACGCCCGGCAGGATGCTGGAGGTCATCTCCACCACGGTGACCGCAGAGCCAAGGCTCGAATACACGCTGCCCAGCTCGAGCCCGATGTAGCCACCGCCAACGACCAGCAGCCGGTCGGGGATCTCGCGCAGCTCCAGCGCGCTCGTGGAATCGAGCACCCGGTCCGATTCGATATCGAGCGGCGGCACCGTCACCGGGCGCGAGCCTGTCGCGACGATCGCGTAGTCGAACTCGATAGTGTCTTCGCCGCCTTCGGCCAGTTCGACCTGAACGTTGTGCGCGTCCTTGAAGCGGGCATAGCCCTGTACGTAGCGGACATCCCGCTGCTTCGCCAGCGAGCCCAGGCCGCGTACCAGTTTCGAAACGACCCGGTTCTTGTGCTCGCGCAGCTTGTCCAGGTCGATGGTGGGCGGGCCGAAGCGGACGCCCCACTCGGCGGCGTCGCGGGCATGGTCAATGAGGTGCGCAGCGTGCAGGAGCGCCTTGGAGGGTATGCAGCCGCGATGGAGGCACACGCCGCCAGGATAAGCATCGGTATCGATGAGCGTGACGTCCATGCCGCGCTCGGCGCCAAAGAAGGCCGCAGGATAGCCGCCGGGGCCGCCGCCGATGACGACGAGCCGCGTGGGGGAGGATGGTTCAGTCACAGGCCAATCCTTTCGTCCGTGGGCACGTGCCCGCGCTTAGCTCTGCAGTGCGATCAGCAGCGGTTCGTTCACTGCGTCGACCAGCCAGGCCATGAACCGCGCCCCATCGGCGCCATCGACGAGGCGATGGTCGAACGATAGCGAAAGCGACAGCATCTTCCTGGGCTCGAGGCCGGATTCGGTGTAGACGGGCTCTTCGTCCATGCGGCCGACGCCGAGGATTGCTGCCTCCGGGGGGTTGATGATGGGGGTGAAGTAGCCGGTGCGGAATGGTCCCAGGTTGGTGATGGTGAAGCTTGCGCCCTGCATCTTATCCGGCGGCAGCTTGCCCGACCGCGCAGCCTCGCTCAGATCGGTCAGCTCAACGGAGAGGTCGACGATGCTCTTCTTGTCCACATCACGGATGACCGGCACGAGCAGCCCGCGCTCGGTATCGGCGGCGACCCCCAGGTGGTAGTACTGCTTGTAGACGATTTCCTGCGTGGCCATGTCGATGCTGGCGTTGAGCTTCGGATGGGCCTTCAATGCGGCAGCAACGATCTTCAGCAGGATGGCCGTGAAAGTGAGCCGCCCACCAGCGGCCTCGACCGTCCCGCGGTAGCGCTTGCGGAACTCTTCGAGCGCCGTGACATCCACCTTTTCGAAGATGGTGACGTGGGGGATCGTCGTCCACGACGTGGAGAGATTCTGCGCCGTCGAACGCCGTACGCGGGTCATCGGCTTGCGCTCGACTTCGCCGAACCTGGTGAAGTCAGGGAGCGGTTCCGGCTGCATGCGCGCAACAGCGACTCCGCCGGCGCCATCCGTCCGCCCGCGTGCGAACGACTTCACGTCCTCGACGGAGATGCGGCCGCCGGGCCCGGAGCCGGGGACGGCGCGAATGTCGACGCCGATTTCGCGCGCGAGCTTGCGCACAGAGGGAGCAGCAGCAACCGGGACGCGCGCGCCGTCGCCTGATGGCGCAGCCGGAGTGACGTCCTCCTCCTCTGCCTCCTCTTTCTCCGGTTCTTCTTCGCGGGCGGCCGGGCGCTCGGGTTCGGGGGCTTCCTCGCGCTCCGGCTCGGGCGCCGGTTCTTCTTCCTCCTCGGCCTTCTCCGCAGCAGCCGGTTCCAGCTCTTCGGCGGGCTCCTCCTTTTCCTCGGCCGGAGCCTCGTCTTCCTTTGCCTCAGGCTCCTCCTTTGCCTCGGGCTCGGCCGGGCCCTCGCCTTCGCCCGCGGGCTCAATCACGGCAATGAGCTGGCCCGGGTGGATGGTGTCGCCCTGCTTCACGTTGATGGACACGATCTTCCCGGCAGCCGGCGAGGGCACCTCCATGGTGGCCTTCTCGGTCTCGACTTCGATGAGCCCCTGCTCTTCGCTAACGGTGTCGCCTTCCTTCACGAGGACCGCGAGCACATCTGCTTCGTCGATGCCCTCGCCAAGATCGGGAAGGGTAAATTCAATGGCCACGAGAAACCTCCGGCGACTCAGACATGTATCGGGTTCGGTTTGTTGCGGTCGATCTCCAGATCCCGGATAGCCGCGTGCATGATCTCATCGGGAAGATCGCCATTGCGTACGAGCAGGTCGAGCGCGGCAAGCGTCACATAGCGCGAATCGACCTCGAAGAAGTCGCGCAGGGTCTGGCGGTCCTCGCTGCGCCCGAAGCCGTCGGTGCCGAGCGTGGCGTAGGGCCCGGGCAACCAGCGCGCCAGCGCATCCGGCAGGCTATGGACGTAGTCGCTTGCTGCGACAAACACGCCCGGATTGCCTTCCAGGCAGCCCGTCAGGTAGGGCACACGCGGGTCGCTATCCGGGTTCATCCGGTTCCAGCGTTCGCAATCGAGCGCCTCGCGCTGCAGCTCGGAGAAGCTGGTGACCGACCAGACATCGGCCGCCACGTTGTACTCGTTTTCCAGGATCTCCTGCGCCTTCAGCACCTCGTTCAGGATGGCGCCGCTGCCCATGAGCTGCGCGCGCGGGCCATCGCCGCCCTTTTGCGAAGGACGGAAGCTGTACATGCCACGCAAGATCCCATCCTCCGCCCCTTCCGGCATCGGGGGCTGTACATAGTTCTCGTTGCCAAGCGTGAGGTAGTAGAAGACGTCTTCTTCTTCCTCGTACATGCGCCGGATGCCTTCGCGGATGATGACCGCGATCTCGAAGGCATAGGCGGGGTCGTATGCGTGCAGGTTCGGCACGGCCGAGGCAAGCAGGTGGCTGTGGCCGTCCTGATGCTGCAGACCTTCGCCCGCCAGCGTGGTGCGTCCGGCGGTGCCGCCGAGCAGGAAGCCACGGGTGCGCTGGTCGGCGGCCGCCCAGATGAGGTCGCCGATCCGCTGGAAGCCGAACATGGAATAGAAGATGAAGAACGGGATCATGCACTGGCCATAGGTGGCGTGGGCCGTGCCCGCCGCGATGAACGACGACATCGACCCAGCTTCGGAAATGCCCTCCTCCAGGATCTGTCCGTCCTGCGACTCGCGGTAATAGAGCAGGCTTTCGGAGTCCACCGGGTCGTAGAGCTGGCCCACGTGTGAATAGATGCCGAACTGGCGGAAGAAGGTCTCCATGCCGAAGGTTCGGGCTTCGTCGGGCACGATCGGCACGATGTACCGGCCGAGCGTCTCGTCGCGCATGATCTTATTCAGCATGCGGACAAAGGCCATGGTGGTCGAAGCGGGCCGGTCGCCAGTGCCTTCGTGGAACTCGCGGAAGACTTTCTCCGAGGGGGCTGTCATGCTGCAGTTCGCGACACGCCGCTGCGGCAGATAGCCGCCCAGCGCGCGACGCCGGTCCTGCAAGTACTGCATTTCACGGCTGTCGGGATCGGGCCGGTAGAGCGGCGCCTCCACAACTTCCTTGTCTGAAAGCGGGATGTCGAAGCGGTCGCGGAAGCGAAGCAGCTCGTCGTCGTTGAGCTTCTTCTGCTGGTGCGTGACGTTCCGGCCTTCGCCGGCTTCGCCCAGGCCGTAACCCTTGATGGTCTTGGCCAGGATGACCGTCGGCCCACCCTGGTGATGGACGGCGGCGTTGTACGCCGCGAAGACCTTGTTCGGATCGTGGCCACCGAGGCGCATGTGCCAGAGGTAGTCGTCGCTGAGGTGTTCGACCATCTTCAGGAGGCGATCGTCGACGCCGTAGAAGTGTTCGCGGATGTAGGCGCCACCCGCAACGGTGTACTTCTGGTAGTCGCCGTCGACGACCTCGCCGGCGCGGCGGACCAACAGGCCGTCGTCGTCCTTGGCGAAGAGTTCATCCCACTCCGAGCCCCAGATCGCCTTGATGACATTCCACCCGGCGCCGCGGAAGACGGCTTCCAACTCCTGGATGATCTTGCCGTTGCCGCGAACCGGGCCGTCGAGCCGCTGCAGGTTGCAGTTAACCACGAAGATCAGGTTGTTGAGCCGTTCACGGGTAGCTAGCGAGATGGCGCCCAGCGCCTCAGGCTCGTCGGTTTCGCCGTCGCCGATGAAGCACCAGACCTTCTGGTCGGAGCGGGGTTTGAGGCCGCGGTCTTCCATGTAGCGCATAAAGCGCGCCTGGTAGATTGCCATGATCGGCCCGAGCCCCATTGAGACCGTGGGGAATTGCCAGAAATCAGGCATGAGCCAGGGATGGGGATAGGATGCAAGCCCGCCGCCTTCGGCCATCTCGCGGCGGAAGTTGTGGAGTTGCTGCGGCGTGAGCCGGCCTTCCAGGTACGCCCGCGCATAGATGCCCGGCGAGGCATGGCCCTGCAGGTAGACGAAGTCGCCACCTGAGGGGTGGTCGGGCCCGCGGAAGAAGTGGTTGAAGCCGACTTCGTACAGGGTTGCAGCCGAGGCGTAAGTGGAGATGTGCCCGCCGATGCCATCGGACTTGCGGTTGGCCTCGACGACCATGGCCATGGCGTTCCACCGCACCAGGCTCTTGATGGACCGCTCGATCTCCCGATTCCCGGGATAAGGCGGCTGGCGATCCACCGGGATGGTGTTCACATAGGGCGTCTGCGACGTGACGGGCAGTTCGACGTCAGCGCGCTGCGCGTGAACTTGGAGTTCGCGCAGGAGATCGCGCGCGGCGCCGGGGCCGTGAAGCTGGATGACATCGCTCAGGGCATCGAGCCAGTCGGCGAGCTCAGCCTTTTCGATCTGACCGGCGCCGTTCGTGCGTGATTGGGGATGGACGGTCATGGCAGAAAAGTCCCTCCTCGGGATGCAACATGCGCGTGAACCATGATCCACCGTAGCGGGTGGGGGAGGCAAAGGCTCGTCTGCGCGCTGATCGCAATTGCACGCCTGCTACCAGCAGGATGAGACCGGTTCAGCGCAGAAGGAATCCGGGCACCTACTCAATTTCAGCGCGGGGCCGCCCGGACGCGCCGCACCATCTATGCGTCGCATCGGCGTCTTTTGGGCATAAAAGGCCGTTTGGCCGCACCCATGCTGCCAAAAGACCGGGGCAGAACCGTCCTCGTTTGCGACGGTGGTGCAAGACAAGCGTTGGAACCTGGAGGAAGCAACCCCCCGCATGACATCTCGACGATTCTTGAAACTATTCGGCGTGGCGGCACCGCTGGCGCTGCTCGTCGGTGCCGTCACCATCGCCGCCGGCCTGAGTTCGAACAACGACGAGCCGAGGCCGCTTAATCCAGACCTCTTCGGCAAGCCGGGCTACGTGTTCGACGACCCGGATCTTGAGCTGACACTCACAGCCAAGATTACAGAATGGGAAGTCTATCCCGGCGAAGTCCTCGAAGCGTGGACCTACAACGGCCAGTACCCTGGCCCGGAAATCCGCGCGCAGATAGGCGACAAGATCCGCGTCACCTTCGAAAACGAGCTTCCCGAACCATCGGTGATCCACTGGCACGGGCTCGACGTCCCCGTCCACCAGGACGGCGTGCCGGGCATCACCCAGCCCGAAGTCGCCCCGGGCGAGACATGGACCTATGAGTTCGAGGTCGACCGCGCGGGCACGACCGCGTATCACGCCCACCAGAACACGCTTACCCAGGTGGGGAATGGGCTCTTCGGCGCGCTGATCGTGGAGGACCCGCGGGAGCCGCAGTACGACCACGACATTACGATGCTCCTCCACGAGATCCAGGGGAACTACACCATCAACGGCTATGCCTTCCCCAAGACGGCTGAAGTCGACCCCATCACCGTCAAGGAAGGCGAGACCATCCGCTTCCGGTTCATCAACATGGGCAACCAGTACCATCCGATGCACGTGCACGGGCATCAGCTCGAAGTGCTGGCCATCGATGGCCATAAGAACGACGCCGGCGTCCGCCTGAACACGGTGGACGTCCCGCCGGGACAGACCGTCGACGTGCTCATGCA